>JADZAN010000002.1:300000-496244 GCA_020852815.1 Gemmatimonadaceae bacterium
GTCCTCTACTTCAGTGTCGGCATCACGAACTCCGACCCGGCGCGAATCCCTTTCGGCCAGCGGCTCGTGACCGTCTTCACCTTCGTGTAGAAGCGGATGCCATCCATCCCGTGCTGGTTGTGGTCGCCGAACGCCGACGCCTTCCACCCGCCAAACGAGTAGTACGCCAGCGGGACGGGGATCGGGATGTTCACTCCCACCATCCCGACCTGCACGCGGTTCACGAACTCGCGCGCGGTGTCGCCATCTCGTGTGTAGATCGAGACGCCGTTGCCGAATTCATGCGAGTTGGCGAGCCCCAGCGCCTCCTCGAACGACTCGCTGCGTACCACGCACAGGACCGGCCCGAAGATCTCTTCCCGGTAGATGCGCATCGACGGTGTCACCTGGTCGAAGAGGCACCCACCCAGGAAGTAGCCGCCGTCATGGGCACCGTCGTGCACGCGGAAGTCGCGCCCGTCCACCACCAGCGACGCCCCTTCCTCGACCCCTAACGCGATGTAGCCGCTCACGCGCTCGTGGTGCGCCGCGGTCACCAGCGGCCCCATCTCCATCCCGTCGGCAAGCGAGGGGCCCACCTTGAGCGCCCGCACGCGCTCCGCCAGCCGCGCGACGAGTGCCTCCGCGACCGCGGCGCCAACGGGGACCGCCACCGAGATCGCCATGCACCGCTCGCCCGCAGAGCCGTACGCCGCCCCCATCAGCGCATCCACCGCCATGTCCAGGTCGGCGTCGGGCATCACGATCAGGTGGTTCTTCGCCCCGCCCATGGCCTGCACGCGCTTCCCGTGATCGGCGGCGGTGCCGTAGATGTACCTCGCAATTGGTGTCGACCCAACGAACGATACCGCGGCGACGTCGGGATGCGTGATGAGCGCGTCCACCGCCACCTTGTCGCCGTGTACGACATTCAGCACGCCGGGAGGGGCACCGGCCTGCACCAGCAGCTCCGCCAGCCGCACCGGCGCCGAGGGGTCCTTCTCCGACGGCTTGAGGATGAAGCAGTTCCCGCTGGCAATGGCCGGCGCGAGCATCCAGAGCGGGACCATCACCGGGAAGTTGAACGGCGTGACGCCCACGGCCACGCCTAACGGCTGGCGCAGCGAGTAGGAGTCGATCCCCGTCGACACCGTATCCGAGAACTCGCCCTTCATGAGGTGCGGCACGCCGCAGCAGAACTCGACCACCTCGAGCCCGCGCTGCACCTCGCCCCTCGCATCCAGGAAGACCTTGCCGTGCTCGCTGGAGATGAGCCGAGCCAGCTCGTCGATGTGCTGCTCGATCAGCTCCTTGAAGCGGAACATCACGCGCGCGCGCCTCAGCGCCGACCAGCTCCCCCACTCGGCGAAGGCCGCCAGCGAGTTGCGCACCGCCGCGTCCACGTCGCCCGGCGTCGCGAAGGGGACGGCCGCCGACTGCGTTCCGGTCGACGGGTCGCACACTCCACCCCAACGCTCAACTGCCGGCAGGTGGCGCACCCCCGCGACGAAGTGATGGACGAACGGGATCGCATCGTCGGACTCGCTCGTGGCGTCGGGCTTGATCATCGTGACGGTCATGTCATCCTCGGGTGGGGCACGGCCCCGGTTGCTACCGTTGGTGCACCAGCTCTCCATTAATGTAGGCACGCGTCACCCAGCTCCTCACCGAGAGCGGCGGGCCGTCGAGCACGATCACGTCGGCGTCCTTGCCCACTGTGAGCGAGCCCACACGGTCGGCGACCCCCAGGATCTCGGCCGGTGTCAGCGTCACCGTCCGGAGCACGTCGCCCTCCGACAGACCGTAGCCAGCCGCCACCGAGGCGTCGATGAGGAGCCACTTGCTCGATCCGGACGGGGCCAGCGTCCCGAAGGCGCGCGAGAACGACGCAATCGCCGTCTTCACGCCCCCCTTCACCAGTTTGGCCGCGGTCGACTCGTCCACCGGGGGATAGTCGCTGCGGTCGGGGATCTCCTCGTTGCTCACGAACTGGTGCGACACCTGCCCCAGCACCACGGGAATCTTCCGGGCGGCGAGCGTGTCGAGGTATTGCTGCGCCGATGCGGCGCCGTCGAGCACCAGGTCCAGGCCGAACTCGCGTGCCAGCGCGAGTGCGCTCCGGATGTCGACGGCGCTGGTGGCCTGGATGCGCGCCGGGAACTCGCGCTTGAGCAGCCTGCCTAACGCCTCCATGCCCAAGTCGCGGGCGAGCGCGGAGTTGGCGCCCTTGTTTCGGTCGTATTCCTGCGCGCGGATCAGCGCCTGGCGGATCATGGCCACCTCGGCCATGCGCGTGGCCGGGTCGCGCTGCCGCTGCCGAGCCGCCGACTTGGGCGGCTCGCCAAGGGTGATGTCCATCGAGGCCGGCTCGCGGACCACCAGCGCCGACAGCGTTGCACCTGCCGTCTTCACGACGGCGCCTTGCCCGCCAATCAGCGCGCCGTCGGCGGGGGCGATGTACATCGTCGTGACGCCTCCGCCCAGGATCTCATGGTTCACCAGCGGTCCCGGCTTCCCTCCGCCGAACGTACCGAACGGGTTGTACGCCTCGAAGACCCGCAGCTGCGGGGCGATAGGGTCAGATGGTTCGTTGAGGTCACTCGCGCCCAGCCCCAGCGACGTCATCGCGTCCACCAGCCCCGGGAGGACGTACTTCCCGCGGACGTCCACCACATCGGAGCCCGCGGGGATCGCCACGTTGGCGCCGACCGCCACGATCTTCCCGCCGCGCATCACCACCGTCCCGTTGGGAATCGGCGCGCCGTCGACCGGGATCACCGTGCCGCCGCGCAAGGCGACGGCGCGTTCCTGCGCCGCGAGCGGCGAGCCCATGGGGAGGCCGGCCGCCACACAAACGACGAGTAGCGCGCCACACATGCGAGAACGAGTCATCACTTCACCTCCGCGCGCGAACGATCGTAGATGACCTTGCCGTCGCCGAACACCAGGTCGACGCGCGTCGATGGTTCGTACCAGGTGCCGTTCATCACCACGAAGTCGGCGTCCTTCCCGACTTCGATGCTCCCCACGCGATCGCCCACGCGGGCGATCTCTGCCACGTTGCGCGTGACGGCCTTGAGCGCCTCGTCCTCGGGAAGGCCGTAGCGAATGGCCAGTGCGGCGCAGAGTCGCAGCCACTTCTGGTTGATCACCGGGTGGTCGGTATGCAGCGCGATCTTCACCCCGGCCTTCCACAGCGTGACCGGGCCGGCCATCGCGTCGTCCGTCACGCCGATGCGCGGGCCTAACGGGAGCACCACCGCGCTCACGCCGCGTTTGGCGATCTCCGGCGCTACCTTGTAGGCCTCGGTCGAGTGGTGCAGGGTGAGGTCGAAGCCGAATTCGTCCTTGAGGCGCAGCAGCGTCATCACGTCGGTGGCGGCGTGCACGTGCGCGCGCACGCGCAGCCGCTTCGCCAGCACCTCGGCCATGGCCTCGTAGCCCAGGTCGCGCGCCGGCGCGTTCCCCTGCTTCCCGCCGTCCTCCCACTTCTTCCATGACGCCGTGTACTCCTGCGTCTTGATGAGATACTGGCGCAGGTTGGCTGCCACCCCCATCGCGGTCGACGGATAAGCGTCGTTTCGCTTGGGGCCCATGGCGAACTTCATCCCCCCCTTCTCGGTGATGAGGCGGCGCGAGAGGTCGTCACCGAACGTCTTGATCACGATCGCCTGGCCCGAAACATTCTCGCCGCTCCCCGGCCCCGTGATCACGGTGGTCACCCCACCGCTCGCCGCATCTTTCCAGTCGGGATCGCCCAGGTCGAGCGCATCGAGAAAGCGATGCTGCGGCCCGATGATCATCGGGCGGTCGTTGAGGTCCGTGGGGCGCGCGCCGATATGCGAGTGCTCGTCGATCATCCCCGGGATGATGACCTTGCCTGACGCATCGATGATCGTTGCTCCTGACGGCACCGCCACGTCGCGCCCCACCGCGGCTATCTTCCCCCCGCGGACGACGATGGTGGCGTTGGCGATGGGGGCGCCGGCGGCGGTGTGCACCGTGGCGCCGCGCACCGCGAGCACATCCTGGGCGAGGGCTGGCGCGGCGTGGCCAACGATGCCACCTGCGCCGGCCACCAGGGCGACGGCACCGGCGATGACGGCGCGACACGGCGCGCCAGGCCTAACGATTCTCACGGCAGGACTCCGGGGCAGGGCATGAGCGGCTAAAGAGGCGCCACGCGGAGCGCCTCGGCAAGGGGTTCGGCACGGCGGCGCGTTCCGCAGGTCACCCCGTGTCACCTCACCTCACCTCACCTCACCTCAGCTCACCGCACCGCACCCCACGTCACCCCCTCACCCCCTGAGCACCTCGGCGGCGATCGCCATCGCCTTCTGCATCTCTTCCATCGTCCCCACGGACAGGCGCGTGTACGTCGTGAGCGGCGGGAAGGCTCTCCCCACCGCAACGCCGCGCGCGCGCATCGCCGCCCGGAACGCCATCGGGTCGCGCCGGATGTCGGTGAGGAAGAAGTTGGCGTGCGAGGGGACCACGGTGAAGCCAAGCTCCCGCATCGCATTCATCGAGAAGGTGCGCACCTGCGTGTTGAGCACACGCTGGCGCTCCACGTGGTCCAGTGCCTCGAGCGATGCCATCGCCGCGGCTGCGGCAAAGGCGCTGATCCCGCTTGGCGTGCGCCAGGGTTGCAGCCGGCGGATCGTCTCCGGGTGCCCGATGGCGTAACCGGCGCGGATCCCGGCCATCCCGTACACCTTGGAGAAGGTGCGGCTGACGAGGAGGCGCGGGTTCCGCACCGCCTCGGGGATCGCCGAGCCGTACGCCGGGTCGTCCACATACTCGAAGTACGCCTCGTCGACCAGCACCGTCGACTCGGGTGAGCGTGCATTGACCTGTCCCACGAAGCGCAGGAGGTCGGCGATCCCGTGCATCGTCCCCGTCGGATTGTTCGGGTTGCAGATGAAGATCAGCCCGGCGTCGCGGCACCGGTCCACCATCGCCGGCAGGTTGATGCGCAGCGATCCGTCGACCACGAGTTCCTCGAACGGTGTCCCGTTGCGCACGGCGACGTCGCGCGGCGTCTCGAAGGTTGGCGCCACCGTCAACAGTCGCTGAGTCTTCGAGGTGAGCGCTTGTGTGATGAAGGCGAGGATCTCGGTAGAACCGCATCCCAGGATCACCGACTCTGCCTTGACTTGGTGGTGCGCGGCGATCGCCTCGCGCATTTCGTCTTCAGGGGTGTCGGGATAGCGCGCGGCGACACCGAACATCCGCATCACCGCGTCGATTGCGTTTGACGAGGGGCCATACGGGTTCTCATTCGAGTTGAGCAGGATGAGGTCAGCGGCACTGTCACTCGAGTGCCGTGCGCCCAACGCGTTCGGCTCGCCATGGCGCCCTTCGGTCCCGCGCGCGGTGAGCCATTGCAGCGCCGGTGTGGCGTGCGATGCGGCGGGGAGCGTGAGCGGAAAGGCGAGCGCGCCGGCGCCAGCGGCGCCGATCGAGGAGAGGAAGGAGCGGCGTGAACGAGTCATCGGCGCGGGCGGTCGAGTGCGAGCGAGGGCGGCAGGGGCGGCGAGCGACGGTGCGAATGTACGGATCGGGATCGCTCATGGCGACGAATGCGCGCTCGAACTCGGGGGGCGAAGAGACGCCGAAGCGCATCGCCCGTCCCCGAATCGGCTTCCGGCACGAGTGACCGGGCAAACCGCTTTCGCAAGTAGTGATGCCGCAACGTGTTACGGATTGGCCCGAGAGTTGATTTCGGGGAATCAACGGGGTACTTTTCGCTGCTTCTCGCTCACGATCTTCCGTCCCCGCACTTCGGCCTCATGACTGCGCCCCACCAACGCGAGCGGATCGTCCCCCGGCTCATCGACGAAGAGATCAAGGAATCGTTCATCAACTACTCGATGAGCGTCATCGTTGCGCGTGCACTTCCCGACGTGCGCGACGGTCTCAAGCCGGTGCACCGGCGCGTGCTCTACGCGATGAACGAGCTGGGGCTCACCCCCGGGCGCCCGTTCAAGAAGGCGGCGACCGTCGTCGGTGACGTGTTAGGCAAGTACCATCCCCACGGCGACTCCTCGGTCTACGATGCGCTCGTGCGCATGGTGCAGGAGTTCTCGCTCCGCTATCCGTTGGTGGACGGCCAGGGAAACTTCGGGTCGATCGAGGGAGACCCGGCGGCCGCCTATCGGTACACCGAGGCGCGCCTCACGCAGATCGCCGTCGACATGCTGGCCGACATCGACAAGAACACCGTCGATTTCGCGCCCAACTTCGATGATCGCCTGCAGGAGCCCAAGGTCCTCCCCGCGACCTTTCCCAACCTCCTCGTCAACGGCTCGTCAGGCATCGCCGTCGGGATGGCGACCAACATCCCGCCGCACAATCTGGGCGAGATCGTGAAGGCCACCATCGCGCTCATCGACAACCCGGAGCTCGACGCGTCGGAGCTGCGGAAGTTCGTGAAGGGGCCCGACTTTCCCACCGGGGGCTTCATCTACGGGCGCGCCGGCATCAAGGACTACCAGGAGACCGGGCGCGGCAAGATCGTCATGCGTGCCCGCGCGATGATCGAGGAGAAGGAATCGACCGGTCGCTCGCAGATCGTCATCACCGAGGTGCCGTACCAGGTCAACCCGGTGAAGATCATCGACGACATCGTCGACCTGGTGAAGGAGAAGAAGCTCGAGGGGATCAGCGATCTCCGCAACGAATCCGACAAGGACGGGATGCGCATCGTGGTCGAGCTCAAGCGCGATGCCATTCCGCGCGTGGTGCTCAACCAGTTGTACAAGCACACGCAGATGCAGTCGTCGTTTGGCGTCATCATGCTGGCGCTCGTCCCCGACCCGCACACTCGGCAGCTGGTGCCGAAGGTCATGCCGCTCAGGGACGTGCTGGGGCACTACATCGCCCACCGGCACGAGGTCATTGTCCGGCGCACGCAGTACGACCTCGACAAGGCGCTCGAGCGGGAGCACATCCTCGAGGGGTTGAAGATCGCCGTCGACAACATCGACGAGGTCATCAAGATCATTCGCGCGGCCGAGGATACGCCGTCGGCAAGCGCCGAGCTGCAATCGCGCTTCAGGCTCTCCGAGCGGCAGGCCGAGGCGATCCTCAACATGCGCCTCGCGAAGCTCACCGGCCTCGAGATCGAGAAGCTGGAGGAGGAGCTGGCCGAGGTGCGCGGGATGATTGCGGAGCTGCGCCTCCTGCTCGGCTCCAAGGAGCGTCGCATGGCGCTCATGAAGTCGGAGCTCACGCAGGTCGTGGAGAAGTACGGCGACAAACGTCGCACGGAGATCACCAGCGACGAAGGCGAGTTCACCATCGAGGACCTGATCGCCGAGGAGGACATGGTCGTGACCGTGTCGCACTCGGGATACATCAAGCGCACCTCGATCTCGACATATCGCAAGCAGCGCCGCGGCGGCACCGGCTCGTCGGGCGCGGAACTGCGCGAGGGTGACTTCATCGAGCGCCTGTATGTCGGCTCCACGCACGACTACATCCTGATCTTCACCGACGACGGGCGTTGCTACTGGCTCAAGGTTTACGAGATCCCGCAGGCCGGGCGCGCGACGAAGGGGAAGCCCATCGTCAACCTGATCAACACGACTCCCGACACGAAGATCCAGTCGATGGTCTTCGTGCGCGAGTTCACGGCTGACCAGTTCCTCCTCTTCTGCACCAAGAACGGGACGGTGAAGAAGACGTCGCTGAGCGAGTACTCCAACCCGCGCTCGACCGGGATCAAGGCGATCAAGATCGAGGACGGCGACGAACTGATCGACGTGCAGATCACGCACGGGACAAACGACATCGTGCTGGCCACCAGGCACGGGCTTTCGGTCCGATTCCATGAGAGCGACGTGCGCGAGATGGGGCGCGACACGACCGGCGTGAAGGGGGTCGAGCTGCGGCCGGACGATCGCGTCGTCGGCATGGTGGTCATCAAGCGCGAGGCCACGCTGATGGTCGTGACGAGCAAGGGGCTCGGGAAGTGCTCGCACATCGACGAGTACCGCGTGCAGAAGCGCGGTGGCAAGGGGATCCTGACGCTCAACCGCACCGAGAAGACCGGTGACGTCGTTGCGCTGATGGAAGTGCTGGCGGAGGACGAGGTGATGATCATCACCCGCACCGGGATGATCATTCGATCCCCCGTCTCGCAGGTGCGCGTCGCCGGGCGCAACACGCAGGGGGTCAAGCTGGTCAACCTCGACGGCAGCGACCAGGTCGTGGCGGTGGCGCGCGTGATTCCGGACGACAAGGATGAGACCGGGGAGAATGGTGACGCGGGGGCGCCGGCTCCGGCGGATGCGAACGAGTTGCAGCTGGAGAGCGAGGACGAGTAGGCGCGTTCGTGGAGCCTTGTTGCGTACGACGGGCCGGCCTCGGAGAGGCCGGCCCGTCGTTGTTTCGCGGCGTAGCGGTCGACGCGTAGGTTCGGGTCTAACGATAGATCGGCTCGGTCCAGCAGCGGTCGATGGTGGTCTCGATGAAGACGCCGTTCTCGTACCAGTCGGTGACGTCGCAGACGGTTTTGTAGCCGCCGCCCCGTCCGACCTCCTTGGCGCCGCCCCCGACTCCGTAGGCGGGACTGCCGGTGGTCCCCCCTCCGCTACATCCTGAGCCATCGGGATCATCGCAGAGTGGCCCGGAAGGTGGCGGGGGCGCGGGTGGGGGAGCGACTGGTGCACAGTTGCGGTTGATCTCATTGGATCCGCCACTGTGATCGGTGGCGGTTTGCTTGAGGCCGGGTGGCACAAAGAGGCCCCAGGGCCACTCAACAGCGTGATCCGTGGAGTTGCTGCTAGTGAAGTGGCATCCGGTGGACACGGAGAAATCGTCCCACACGGCCGTCTTCGAGTATGCGGTGTCCGCGAACGTCTGGGTCCCCGACTGGGACCAGATTGGCATGACTGCCCCACCTACGCGAGCACTCACAGTGCGTTGCCCGGAGAAAGTGAACAGCTTGTTGGTGTTCTTGTTGGTGAAGGTGACCGACGTGTACATGAACTTCGAGCCGTTGACCAATACGATCGAAGCGGCGTTCGTGATTCGAATGCGCTCCTGTTGGTCGTCGACCAGAGCGTGAGTGCCTTGAGGATTCCGGCGCACCGATGATTCCTGCATGTCGACGAGGGCGGCGCGAATAGCGGCGGCACCCACGACTTCGACTGCATCGCCGTTTCGGATCAAGCGCGCGCGAGCCTTCGATGCTTGGCCCGCAGTCGCTGCCTCGGCATCGAGGGCGCCGAGTACGCTCGATAGGTCGGCCCGGATGCCAGGCCGCGACGCTTCGGATGCGGAGTCGCTCTGTCTCCGCGTGGAGTTTGCAGCGAGTCCCGTACTCGTCTCTGCGCAGGCGGCGGCAACGAAACTCGAGCAAGCGAGAATGAATAGGAGGAGAGCGTGGCGTGAAAGTTCCGAGAGTGCGCACGCAGAAGGCGCGCGACCCTGTGCAGGACGCGTGATGTGTGATGACATGGAAGTATCCCCGCGGGGGGGATCGAATGACGTCAGTCAGGCCCGCGCGCGGTGCCTACGCATTCGTAGAGGCTGCACGAGCTGGCGCCGGCCGCCGAAGACGGCCGTTCGGTTACCTATCGCGTAGGTACAACCAAGCGCCGGGTGGACTCCCACCAGAAGGTGACGACAGGAAGTCCGGGTCCGAAGAAGACGGCGGACCAGAGGCGACGAATGACATTGTCTTCGCCGATCGATATGCTGGATCGCCCAGCGAACCAGAACTGGTGACTGTAAGGCCCGTCACTTGTCCAGCGCGACCCATCCCACGAGAAGGTGTACGCACCAGATCGGTCGCCAACGTCTCCCGTGACGAGATGCAGGTTCGTGCGCCCGCAGGGATCGGTCCACACCGAACGGATCGACAAGAGGTTGGTGGGACTTGCGAACTCGATTCGCTGACGGACCTTTGCTTCTACGCGGTCCAACTCGACGCCACGAATCCGCGAAACTTCGAACAGATCGTCCGAGTCGATGTGCTGGAGCCAGAACACCCGCACATCGCCATTTGGGGCGGCGGAGATGACAGGTTGCTTCGCGCTGCCGCCGATCCGCGCTTGCAGCAGTTCTGCATTAGTCCACTGGGCGTCGCTGGCGCGCCGCCTGGAAAAGAAGACTGATCCGAACTTCGCATATCCGTTGCCCGTGACGGGCGAAGTGAAAACCACAAACACCTCACCGTCCCTGGCGATTCCGCTGACCGATTCCGGCACGACGATGCGACCTGCGTACACCGTCTCGTGCGTCCATTCCCCGTTCGCGAGAGACATCAGGACGAAGGGGTGTTCCGTCGGCTGGCGCCTACCAGGAATGAGAACGTGAAGCGTGCCTTTGTCGCCCGCGAATACCAACTGCTCGCTCGTCGTCTGATCCCAACGCACTAACTTCGATGCGAACAGGAGTCGCGGCTCGCTGCTCGACTGTTCTGTCACCTTCATCGTCCACAGCTGCGTGGCACCGGTGCCGCCGGTCGTATCGGAGATGGACTCGCCCGCCACTTCGCCCCAGAACAAGTGCACGACGTCGTCTCGATCGATCAGGGCGCGAACAGCGACGAAGGACATGTCGGCCCGCGGCTTCCTCACCTCTCGTGAACGCCCCGCACGGAGGTACCGCACGACCGCGATGGGTGTGACGGAATCTCCCAGGTTTCGTCCGCCGCCGAGCGCCGGAGGGAACTCCCCTGTGACGACTTGCAGCCCAGCGCTCTCAGTCATCAAGAACGGGTGAAGGCCGGCGGAGTCTTCCAGTGTTCTCCTCACCATCCGTGGCGGGGTCCATTCCGTATACGTGCAACGTTCCTGAGCTCCCAGGCCGAGTGAGCCGAGCGCGCACGCGCAAACGAACAGTGTTGCGACTCGAGCCGAGAGAATGGGGATGGAACGTCGCATTTGAGTCCTGGATCGGGCGTGGGTTATTCGACGGCGTGGGTGGCGAGTCACTCGCGCTGAAGCATCTGATGATGGTGCCGAATCTGGGGAAGGGCGTCAGCTGGCTGTCACCTGGACGAGCCTCCGGAGTCCGCGGCAGTTCCCACGCCCATAATCTGTCCGCGGTGATTCTCGCCTTCCTCATCAAAGCCTTGCGGATGGTATCTTTTCGCTGCCTGCCGCTCTGTCGAAGCCCCGACGGACTTGGCTGCTCGTGAAGGCTGTCGGAGGTCATGTATGCGCTCGGCTTTGCTAGCGATCCTTCTCTGTGGAACAACGGCGGTATCGGCCCAGTCGCCCCCCACCCTCACCCTCACCGCCCCCCTCGCCGAGCACCCCGAACCGCTCACGCAACCGAGCGCCATTCTCGAGTTGCGCGACGGCCGCGTCCTGGTCGCCGACACGAAGGACCGGCTCCTCTATCTCTACGACTTTGCGAAGGGCACCGCCACGCAGGTGTCGCGGCAGGGGGGCGGGCCGCTCGAGTACCAGTTCCCGGCAGGGATCTACGCCACCGGTGATTCGATCCTCGTGGTCGACATGCTGCAGCAGCGCTTTCTCGTCCTCGACGCCTCCGGTACGCCGCTGCGCTCGCAACGCCTGTCGACCGGCGGTGACCTCGCGATGTCGATCGTCAAGCTGGGGACGGTGATCGCCGTCGACGGGAAGGGGCGCGTCTACACCGAGTCGCGCGGGATGACGATCGTGCAGGGGAAGATGCCGACCTTCAGTGATACGATTGCCCTGGTGCGCTGGCAGACCATCGGCGTGCGCGGCGACACGATCGCCACGAGGGTCGAGCACACGGATATGCCAAAGATGGGGGGCGATCCCAAGGCGGGGCTGTCGATCAAGCTCCCCATGCAGGCGTTCGTCACTCGAGACTCGTGGGCGGTCTTCCCCGACGGGCGCGTCGCCGTGGCGCGCGCCTCGGACTATCACACCGAGTGGTACGACGCGGCTGGTCGCATGACGGTCGCCGGTCGCGTCCCATTCACGCCGCTCCCGATCACCGAAGCCGACAAGACGCTCGCCCGGAAGGCCACGAAGGACGCGTACGAACAGGGGATGAAGCTCGGGACGTCGATGGCGGCATCGAGCGGGCAGAAGATGCCGAAGATTGCGATGGAGGTCGAGGAGCCGGCGGCCTGGCCCAAGGTCAAGCCGCCGTTCGCCGCGGTTCGCGCAGCGCCCGACGGCCGGCTCTGGGTGGTGCGAGCGATCGGTGGGGCCACCGAGATCAGCGAGTACGACGTGATTGCACCCGACGGAAAGCTGGTGCGCCGCGTGCGCACGCCGAAGAACGTGACGTTGATCGGTTTCGGGAAAGGGGTGTTGTACGGCGTGCGGAAGGACGAGGACGACCTGCGCTACCTCCAGCGGTATCGCCTTCCGCAGTGAGCTGAAGGGGACGGCCGGCGCTCCGAGTCCCGACGCGCCGCGACTTCGGGGCTGCGCCCCAACTCCCAGCGTGCCCGCCTCAGGCCGCGCGCGCCAGGGCGTCCCGGCGAAGCGTGTCCCCACGCGCTGGGCGCCGCGGTTATCGCCAACCTGCGGGGCCGGGCGTGCGCCTCACGGTCCTGGTCGGTGCCGCACGGCGCGCGGCCGATGCAGGGCACGAGGCGAGTGGTGACGAGCGTGTGCGCCCTACCCGAACGTGTGGGATGGGGGGTCCATGCGGGGGGTCAGCCGTGCGCTGACGAGGGCGAATCGCACGATATTGGCGGCTGGATATTGCGAGCCAACCCGGGAGCGCGTTAGGATAGCGCCGCCCATCCGCCGTTTTGTATACACAACGGTATGCCCGAGAATCCGGGGGTGGCATCCCGCGCCGACCGCGCATCCGGATTCGCTTGGACAGCCTCTCCCCCCCCACCAACCCCAGGAGGCGTCATGAGCAATTCCCTTGTTCGAGGGCTTCTCGCCGCTGCGACACTGTGGTCCGTCGCGGCACAAGGTGCTGGTGCTCAGCAGGGTGGCGTCACGCGCATCACCGGTCGGGTGACCGACAGTGAAGGCGGTGCTCCGCTCGAAGGAGCGCAGGTGCGGATCGATGGTTCCCCCATCGGGACGATGACCAGCGCCGATGGTCGCTTCACGATGGTGCGGGTACAGCCGGGCACCTACCAGCTGCGCGTGGTTCGCATCGGCTACCTGTCCGACGTGAAGCCGCTGACGGTCACCGCCGGGCAGACGACGACGATCGACTTCGCGCTCAAGCGCGCCCCCTATCAGTTGGAAGCGGTCGTGACGACCGCGACGGGGCAGCAGCTCACGCGCGAACTGGGCAACTCGATCGCGAAGATCGATGCGTCCGAACTCGTCTCGAAGCAGCCCATCACGTCGATGCAGGATGTGCTGAACGGGCGCACCGCCGGCGTCACGATGATTGCCTCGAGCGGGACGGTGGGAGGCGGCGCGCGCATCCGTGTTCGCGGCCTGTCGTCGGCGTCGCTCTCCAACGACCCGCTGGTGATCATCGATGGCGTACGGGTTGAGCAGGGGAGCCCTGACATCGCAGCGGGCTTCGGCGACACGTATGTAGGTGGCGGGCGCCCGAACTTTCTCAACAACCTCAATCCTGAGGAGATCGAGTCGATGGAGATCGTGAAGGGGCCCTCGGCGGCGACCCTTTACGGCACCCAGTCGGCCAACGGCGTCATCGTCATCACCACCAAGAAGGGGCGCCAGAGCGCGCCCAAGTGGCAGCTCTTTGGTGGCGGCGGCACGTCGGAGAACACCTACGACTACGGCGCCCAGTACTACAACAAGGGCGTGCGCAAGAGTGGCGGAGGTGAGATCGACTGCACGCTTGCCCGCGAGGCCTCCGGGCTCTGCACGCTCACGCAGCAGTACCGTCGGAACCTCCTGATGGACGACTCGACCACGCCGTTCAAGACAGGCGTGCGCCAGAACTATGGCGCGCAAGTCAGCGGTGGGACGGAGTCGCTTCGCTACTTCGTGAGCGGGACGTGGGAGAACGAGATCGGCGTCCTGCAGATGCCGACATCGGAAACGGAGCTTCTCAAGGCCGAGCGCGACGTCGAGAGCGTGCCGCGCTGGCAGCGCCTCCCCAATCAGCTCGCCAAGTCGTCACTGCGCGGCAACTTCGGTATGCCGGTGTGGGGGAACGGAGATTTGCAGCTGTCGAGCGGTTTCATCTCGTCCTCGACGCTCATCCCGCAGACGGGCGACAATCTGTATGGCGTGATCGGGTCCGGGCTCTTCGGCACTGCCAACCCGCTCAACCCGGCGGGGTGGGGCTTCGCCTCACCTCGCCAGGCGTTCTCACGCGGCACCACGCGTGACGTGCGCCAGTTCGTTAATTCGGCCTCGGCCAACTGGAAGCCGCGCGACTGGCTGTCGACGCGCGCGATTGTCGGCCTGGACTTCATGAACTGGCAGGACGCCACAAAGATCCGCAACGGCGAAGGGTGCACCTTCTGCGGCATCGAGTGGGAGGGGCTTCGCGCGATCAACCGGTACAGTAACGAGCGCTACTCCGTGGATGCCGGCGCGACGGCCACGAAGAACGTCTGGACCGACTTCAACAGCAAGACGTCCATCGGCGTGCAGTGGAATCGCGACGGGCGCTTTGCCACGTACAACTCCGGGAAGATCCTTCCGCCGGGCGGTGCGACCATCGACGCCGGGGCGCAGAAGTCGTCCGCCGAACAAACTACCGAGTTTGTCACCGCCGGAGCATACATCGAGCAGCAAGTCGGATGGAAGGACAAGGTCTTCGTGACCGCCGCCGTGCGCCGCGACCTGAACTCCGCGTTCGGCAAGAATTTCGGCGCCGCGACGTATCCGAAGGCAACGGTGTCGTGGGTCATACGCGATGACGGCGCGGCCAAGTGGATCAACAACTTCCGGCCACGATTCGCGTGGGGCGTCTCGGGGCAGCAGCCGAATGCCAACGCCTCGATCACCTATCTCCGTCCCATTACCGCCACGTTGCTCAACAGCGAGGCGCCGGCCGTGACCTTTGGTGCGTTAGGCAACAATGATCTCAAGCCGGAGCGGTCGCGCGAGATCGAGGGCGGGTTCGACTTCACGACGCTCCGCAACCGCATCTCGCTGCAGGTGACCTTCTACGACAAGCGCACCGAAGACGCCATCGTCCAGCGTAACCTTCCCCCGTCGCAAACCGCCGGTGCCTCGGTCTTCGACAACGTCGGCGTCGTCAGCAACAAGGGGCTCGAGGTCTCGCTCAATGCGCGCCTCCTCGACAACAACCTCATCCAGTACGACGCACAGGTCGAGGGATCGTGGAACAAGAACCGGCTGGAGTCGTTGGCTGACGGGATCGAACCGTTCGGGGGCTTCGGCTACCAGAACGCACCTGGCCGCCCGCTGTTCTCCAATTACTGGCCGAACATGACCGGCTTCAAAGACGCCAACGGTGACGGTGTCATCGTGGCGAGCGAGGTCACGACGACGGGCGTATCGGTCTACGGTGGCCCCAGCGTCCCGACGCGCACGCTGTCGCTCAACAACACGATCGGGTTGCTCAAGAACAAGCTCCGCCTCAACGGGCTGTTCGACTATCGTGGTGGCAACGTCATGCACCAGATCTCCGACGGCTTTGCCTGCGCACTGGGCCCCAACAACTGCGCCGCGACGCACGTGAAGGGGACACCGCTGCGCGAGCAGGCGCGCGCCGTGATTGCGGGAGCCGCGCTGGGCGCATACTGGGAAAAGGGTGACTTCGTGCGCCTGCGTGAGGTGTCGGCGACCTACACGGTCCCGTCGCGTTTCGCCTCACTGGCCAAGGCGCGCGAGGCGAGCATCGTCCTCTCCGGGCGCAACCTGTGGATGTGGACCAAGGAGTTCACCGGCGCTGACCCGGAGTCGCAGACGTCGGGGACCGATGCCACGCCGTATTCGTTCGTGATGCTGGCGCAGCCCCGCTACCTCACGTTCCGCGTCAACCTGAGCTACTGATGCCTTCCGTCCACACGAAACCGGAGCCTGCCATGCAGACCATGCTTCCTCGTGTGCGCCGGAGCACCGGCCACACGATCGGTCGCGGAGTCCTCGCCCTGATGCTCGTTGCGTCTGTGGGGTGCTCGACCGACAAGATCCTGAAAGTCGACCGTCCGGACATCATCGATCCGGAGGGCCTCAACAACCCGAATGGCGTCAGCGCGATGTATGCGGGCGTCATCGGCGATTTTTCCAACGCGAACGCGGCCACGTTAGGCGTCGTCTCGACCACGGGGCTCATGTCGGACGAGCTGCGTTTCGGTGCGACACCCCCAGAGATTCGCCAGATCGATCAGCGTTCCGCGCCCGAGTCCAACACGCTCGTGGCGCAGGTCTACCTCCAGCTGCACATGCTACGAGGTCAGTCCGATCGTGCAGCGACGGCGCTCAAGAACGTGAACCCGGGCGATCCGCGCATCGGCGAGATGGAAGCCATGTCGGGCTATGCGCACATCATGCTCGGAGAGATGTTCTGCTCCGGCGTTCCGCTCGGCTCGCCGGGCGTGAATGCCGATCCGCAGGCGTCGACGCAGGTCTTCACGGCGGCAGTCACCAAACTGACGGCAGCAGTCACCGACGCCAGCAGCGATGCGCGGGCGAGAAACCTGGCCTCGGTACTGCGCGGGCGCGCCCTCGTGAACCTGGGGCAGTTCGACCAGGCGGCCACCGCGGTCTCAGCGGTACCGACGAGCTTCTCGTACGCGACGCTACACAGCCTCTCGACCGACTACCAGAAGAACGGCGTCTACGACTACATGTTCAACAACGACGGCCTGCTGGTGTCGGATAGAGAGGGGACGAATGGACTCAATTTCGGCACGGCGGGGGATCCTCGCGTTCCGATCTCGGGGACCGGCGGCCCGTCGCGATTCGATGGCCAGACGCCGCGCTACTACTACAACAAGTACGACTCGTTCGTCTCGCCTGTCCCGATCGTCACCGGCGTCGAAGCGCGACTGATCGAGGCCGAGGCGGCGCTTCGTGCCAACAACTTCACGCTCTGGGTGCAGAAGTTGAACGATGCCCGGGCGCAGTTCGGGATGACCGCCCTCACTGATCCGGGTACGGCGACGGCGCGCGTGGACCTGATGTTCCGCGAGCGTGCCTTCAGCCTCTTCCTGACCGGCCACCGCCTGGGCGACCTTCGCCGCCTCGTACGCCAGTACGGACGCACCGCGGCGCAGACCTACCCCACCGGCGCGTACCACAAGGATGGACTCCAGCTCGGGACGGACGTGCAATTCATCATCCCGCAGACAGAGAAGAACAACCCGAAGTTCACAGGGTGCCTGGATCGCAATCCCTGAACGGGATGCGATTCGACGAGAGGGGCGGGGCCTTCGGGTTCCGCCCCGTCTCGTCGTAACGGGCACATCCCTTGCCACATTCGCCCATCTTCGCGCGTTCAGCATTCGAGACGTATCCGAGTGGTTCAGGCGGGGGGGACGCGCCGGCGCCTGGCGGTGTATCGCCCGTGTCACGTGATGAGCCGCCCGGGTAGATTGACCTCCGACGTACGCACCACTCCGATTGGCGTCTCCCCCCCCGCAGGGCTCCTTGCACCTCCATCCGACGCGTTCCGTGGCTTCTTTCGGCGTTCCCGACTCCGCTGTCGTTTCGCTTGACGACCTTCGCGCCGCGGCAGGCATTCTGCGCGGAGTGGCGGTTCGCACCCCGCTGTTGCCGTTTGACGCGCTGAGCGAGCGCACCGGCGCCTCGGTCTGGATCAAGCCGGAAATGCTGCAGCGAGGGGGGGCCTTCAAGTTCCGGGGCGCGTACAGCTACCTCGCTCGGCTGTCGCCGGAGGCGAGGGCGCGGGGAGTAGTTGCACCGTCTTCGGGGAATCACGCCCAGGCGGTGGCGTATGCGGCGCGCCTCTTCGGTGTCCCGGCCACGGTGGTGATGCCGACGACGGTCACGCAGGCAAAGCGTGGCGGCGCCGAGCGATTGGGGGCGCGCATCGAACTCGCGGGGACGACGACACGCGACCGCATGGATCGCGCGCTCGAACTTGTCGCCGACGAGGGGATGACGCTGGTGCCACCCTACGACGACGCGAACATCATCGCCGGGCAGGGGACGGCGGGGCTCGAGATCGCCGAAGATCTTCCGCACGTGACGACGGTCCTCGTCCCCGTGGGAGGGGGCGGGTTGAGCGCTGGCGTAGCGGCGGCGATCAAGTACCTGGTGCCGACGGCGCGAGTGATCGGCGTGGAGCCGTCGGGGGCGCCAAAGCTCACGCGGGCGCGCGAGGCCGGCGAGCCGGTGGTCCTTCCGCAGACGGGGAGCATCGCCGACGGGCTGCTGGCGGTGCGCATCGGGACGACGACGTTCGCGCACCACCGCCGGTTCATCGATGACGTGGTGACGGTGGACGACGGCGCGATGTTGGTCGCGATGCGCCTGCTCCTCGACCGGGCCAAGCTGGTGGCGGAGCCGAGCGGGGCGATCACGGTGGCGGCGCTGGCGGCCGGGCGCGTGAAGCTTGCAGCTGGCGAGCGCGTCGTGTGCGTGCTGAGCGGGGGGAACATCGAGTGGGACGGACTGCTGGAGCTGCTGGGGAATGGCTAGCGCCCGCATCCTGATTGCCGACGACGACACGTCGATCGTCCAGACGATGACGTGGGTCCTCAAGGAGCACGGCTACGAGGTGGCGGCCGCGCACCAGGGGGTGCGCGTCCTCGAGCTGATGGAGGAGCGCACCCCCGACCTGGTCTTGCTCGACGTGATGTTCCCGGACGCCGACGGCTACCAGATTCTCGAGCGCATCAAGGGCGACGAGCGCTTTCGTGACGTCCCGGTCCTCATGGTGTCGTCGTTGCCGCCGGAAGAGGCGGCGGTGCGCACGCTGGGACTGGGCGCGGCCGATTTCGTGAAGAAGCCGTTCCGCGTGAAGGAGCTCCTGGCGCGCATCCAGGCCCAACTGCGCATGCGGGCCATCCTGCGTTCGGCAAACGACACGTTGCGCCACGTGCAGACCGAGCTGCAACGCGTGCGCGAGGAGGCGGAGAACCGGCGCAAGCTGGTCGACATCCTGCACGACGTGACCGATGATCTCTCGTCGGACGAGATCTACCACCTCCTGGCGCGCCGCGTGGCGCGCGCGCTCGACCTCACGCATTGTTCCGTGATCCTCGCCCGCGTGGGCGAACGCCCGCGTGTAGTCGCGACGGCGTTCGAGCAGGCGTCGCTGCGCAATTTCGAGTTGGACCTGGATCGCTATCCGGAGATCCGCGCCGCGCTGGACAGCGGGCGCCCGGTGCTGGTGGAGGACGTGATGACGTCGCCGCTGTATGCCGACGTGCGGCAGCGCTGGGTGCGTGACGGGACGATGGTCTCGACGCGCTCGGTCATTGCGCTCCCGTTCGCGCTCGACCAGACGCAGGCGGGGGTCTTCTTCCTGCGCCGCGCGCTGAACGAGCCGCCGCTCACGCCGGAGGACATCGAGTTCGCCGACACGGTGGTGAAGGCGGCGGTGGCGGCGGTGCAGCGCGCCAAGGTCCTCGAGACGACGATGGCCGACAACCGGCGCCTCGAGGTGCTGGCGCACACCGATCCGCTGACCGCGGTGCTCAATCGTCGCGCGCTGACGGAGCGCCTGGCCTCCGAACTCGACCGCGTGCGGCGCTACGAGTCGCAGGTCTCGGTGCTCCTGATCGACATCGATCACTTCAAGCGCGTGAACGACAGCTACGGCCACCTGGTGGGCGACGACGTCCTGATGGACGTGGGGGCGTTGCTCCAGAGTGCGGTGCGGTCGGTGGACGTGGTGGCGCGCTACGGCGGCGAGGAGTTTGTCATCGCGCTCCCCGAAACGGGGCTGATGGGCGCGACGGCCTTCGCCGAGCGCATTCGTGAGTTGATCGAGGCGCATCCGTTCCAGCACGCCGGGGGGAGCGTTTTGCGCCTGACGGCAAGCGTCGGCGTGGCGACCTATCCCTCGCCGGGGCTCGACAGCGTCGAGGACCTGCTGGCCACGGCGGACCAGGCGCTGTACCGTGCCAAGGCGGAGGGGCGGAACCGAGTCAGGACCTAACGTAACATCACCCGGCGTCACACGACGTGCAGGCGTGCGTGCAGGCGTGCGTGCGAGCGTGCAGGCGTCAATGCAGGCACGCATGCCGCCATGAGTGCAAGCGTGAAGGAGGAGCGATGCGGCAGATCCGAACCACCGCACTGGTTGTGTTGCTCGCCGGCTGTTCGGCGGCGGGGGAGTCTGGGGCGCAGGCGCGTGCGCCTGGCGAGCGCGCCGCGGCAGGGCGCTCTCCGCACCTGACGCAGCAGACGTTTGACGGAAAGCTGTGGGCGCCGGTTGGTTTCTCCGTGCGCGAGTTTGCCCGCGTGGCCGGCGTGCGCGCCATGACGCTTGGGCCGGACGGCGCGATCTACGTGTCGCGCCCCAGGGCCAACGAGATCGTGCGCCTTGTCGACGCCAATGGTGATGGCGTGGCGGAGACACAGGCGACCGTCGTGGACGGGCTGGACCGTCCGCATGGGCTGACCTTTCGCGACGGCTGGCTCTACATCGCGAATACAGGGGCCGTCGTGCGCGTGCGCCTCGACGCGTCGGCAGGGATGCGGGCGATGGGGCGGCCGGAGACGGTCGCCAGGTACAGCGGCGGCGGCGGGCATTGGACGCGCACCGTGATCTTCGGGCAGGATGGCGGGATGTACGTCTCCATCGGTTCGACGTGCAACATTTGCGAGGAGCGGACGCCGGATCGGGCTGCCGTGATGCGCTTCGACGCCGATGGCTCACACGGGCGCGTGTATGCCAGCGGGCTGCGCAACGCGGTGGGCATGGCGTTGCACCCGACGACGGGGAAGATCTGGGTCACGCAGAACGAGCGGGACAACCTCGAGCCCTCGCACGAGGACCTGCCGTTCGAGGAGATCAACATCCTGCAGGATGGCGGGCAGTACGGCTGGCCGTACTGCCACGGCGATCGCGTGCCCAATCCCGAGTATGGCGACCAGCGACGTTGCGATGCGACGATTCCGCCGGCCTACAAGCTGCAAGCGCATTCGGCGCCGCTGGGCATTGCCTTCCTCGACCGTGCGACGGCGCTGCCGGCGGAGTACCGCGGCGACGCGCTCGTGGCGTTCCACGGGTCGTGGAACCGCGATGTCCCGACCGGAGCCAAGGTCGTGCGGCTCAAGATAGCGAATGGCGTGCCGGTTGGCGTCGAGGACTTCCTGGTGGGGTGGCAGGACGCGAACGGGAGACGCTGGGGGCGCCCGGTGGATGTCGTCGTGGCGCGCGATGGGGCGGTGCTCGTCTCCGACGACCAGACGGGGATCATCTACCGGGTGACGCGCTGATGCGGCGCGGGGCGGTGGGAGCGGTGGCGAGGGCGGCGGCGAGAGCAGCAGTGAGGGCGGGAGGGGCGGTGTCCGCGGTCGCGCTTGGCGTGTCGCTCGCTGCGTCGCTTGCGGGCGCGCAGGGGTCGCGGCCGAGCCGGACTGGGGGGAGCCGGCCGGGGATAGATGTGCAGCACTATGACTTCCGCGTCGATTTCTCGGAGCGTGGGCTCGACGATTCGGTGCGAGTGTCGAGCACGCTGACGGTGTTTCGATCTGGGCGGGTGGATACGCTGCGGTTGGACCTTGGGGGTGGGATGCGGGTGGAGGGAGTCGAAGTAAATGACCGGTCGGTTACTTTTGGGCGCGACTCCGCCTCGCTCCGCATCCCCCTCCCCAACGGCTCGATCGACACCCTCCGCGTCGCCGTTCGCGTCATCGGTCGCCCCACCGACGGCCTCATCATCCGCCGCGACTCCGCCGGCACCTGGACCGCATTCGCCGACCACTTTCCCGATCGGGCACGCGCCTGGCTCCCCACGGTCGATCACCCCTCGGACAAGGCCACCGTCGCCTGGACGGTGCGATCGCCCGCCACGCATCGCGTCATCGCCAACGGCGAGCTGCTGGAAGAGACCCCGGAGCCGGCCGCTGCCGGACACCCGGCAATGCTCCTCACGCGCTGGCGATCGCTCCGCCCCCTCTACACCGCCGTGATGGTCATCGGCGTCGCCCCGTTCGCCGACTACGAACTGGGGCGCACGGCCTGCGGACTTGGCGAACTCCCGGGGTGCGTCTCGCAGAGCGTCTGGCTCTCCCCCGACGTGCGTCCGTCCATGCCGGGTGCGTTCGCGCGCGCCGGGGACATCGTTGCGCTCTTCTCGCGCCAGGTTGGCCCCTTCCCCTACGAGAAGCTCTCCCACGTCCAGAGCTCGACGCGCTACGGCGGGATGGAGAACGCATCGGTCATCTTCTACGCCGACCGCATCTACCGTACGCGCACCATGTCCGAGGGGCTCATCGCCCACGAGACGGCGCACCAGTGGTTCGGCGACGCGGTCACCACGAAAGAGTGGCCGCACGTCTGGCTCTCCGAGGGGTTCGCAACCTACTTCGCCGCACTCTGGACCGAGCACGCCCACGGCGATTCAGCCTTCCTCGCCGAGATGCGGCGCATGCGGCAGTCGGTCCTCGACGACTCGCTCGCGATCATCAAGCCCGTCGTCGATGAATCGCTGAGCGACCTGCGCTACGTCCTCAATGGACTCGTCTACCAGAAGGCCGGATTCGTCCTCCACATGCTGCGACGCGAGGTAGGCGACAGCGCGTTCTATCGCGGCGTCCGCGCGTACTACGCCCGCTACCGGCACGGCAACGCACTCACCGACGATTTCGCCCGCGAGATGGAGTTGGCGTCGGGGACAAAGCTGGCGTGGTTCTTCGACCAGTGGATGCGCCGCCCGGGTTGGGCCGATCTCACGGTGGGTTGGCGGTGGGACGCAACGCAGAAGCGCCTCCTGATCACCGCGTCGCAGGGGGGCATCGCGGCACCCTATCGCGTGAACCTGTCGATGGACTTGACCGATGTTCGCGGAAAGGTGCACCGCCTGCGCGTCACGATTCCGGCAGCGCGCGTCGCCACGATTCCCGTCCCGCTCCCGGTCGACGGGGCCCCGCGGTCCATCACCTTCGACGCCGACGTCTCGCTCCTGGGGCGCCTCAAGACGTCGCCGTAGCGAAGGGTCGCGCGCGGGCGCACGGGCGCGCACGGGCGCGCACGGGGCGGCGCACGGGGGCACGTACGCGGGACGCGTGCGTACGCAGACGCGACAGAGGCAGGTGCAATCCCTGCGTTCGGACGCTCGGTCCGGTTAGCTTACGCTTTCACCTGTCCCGAAACCGAGAAGGTCCCTCCCATGCGGATGCTCGTTCTTGGCGCCGGCCTCCAAGGCTCGGCCTGCGCCTTCGATCTCTTGCAGCAAGCCGACGTCCAGGAAGTCCGGATCGCCGACCTCCACGTCGACCACCTCCCCCCGTTCCTGACCCCCTACCTGGGCGGGCGCCTGGTGCCCACCGTGCTCGATGTCCGCGATCGGAACGCTGTCCTCGCGGCCATGAACGGCGTGACCGCCGTGATGAGCGCCATCCCGTACTACTTCAACGAGTCGCTGGCTGCGCTGGCGGTCGAGGCCGGGGTGCACTTCTCCGACCTGGGCGGCAACACCGAGATCGTCTTCAACCAGAAGAAGCTCCACGACGCCGCCAAGGCGAAAGGAGTCTCGATCATTCCGGACTGCGGCGTGGCCCCAGGAATGGTGAACATCCTCGCCGAGTACGGCATCGAGCAATTGGACTCGGTTGAGGCGGTGAAGATCTTCGTGGGCGGGCTTCCGCAGTTCCCCGAGCCGCCGCTCAACTACCAGATCGTCTACTCGCTCGAGGGTGTGCTCGACTACTACACGACGCTCTCCTGGGTGGTGCGCGACGGCAAGCGCACGCAGGTAAAGGCGCTCTCGGAGCTGGAAACGGTCACATTCCCGGCACCGGTTGGCGACCTCGAGGCCTTTCACACCGCCGGCGGGCTCTCCACCATGGCGTTCCGCTATGAGGGGAAGATCCCGACGATGGAATACAAGACGCTGCGCTACCCGGGGCACGCGAAGATCATGGAAGCGATTCGCGAGCTCGGGCTGCTCGAGCTGGAGAAGGTGGACGTGAAGGGCGTGTCGGTCTCGCCGCGCGACGTCGCCGTTGCCGTGATGGGGCCGCGGCTCACGAAGAAGAAGCCGGACCTTGTCGCGCTGCGCGTGAGCGTCACCGGCACCAAGGGCGGGAAGCCGGCCACGATTGCCTGGAACCTGGTCGATCGCTTCGACGAGCAACACGGAATCTCGGCGATGATGCGTACCACCGGCTACTCGCTCGCGATCACCGGGTTGTTCCAGGGGCGCGGTCGCATCGCCGCGGGCGTCCTCACGCCTGACGAGAGCATGCCGGGCGCCGACTACATTGCCGCCCTGGCGGCGCGCGGCGTCGTGCTGGAGGAGTCGCGCTCGTAAGGCAGGGCGTCGCTCAGCGCGGCTCGGCAGGTGCAACGGCCCCGCACGCCATCGTTGGTGTGCGGGGCCGTCTGCGTCATTCCTCGCAGGGCTGCTGAACACGCATGCCGTGCATCACACGTATCACCCAACCGAGGAGGAGACGGTATGTCACGGGTCATCCTCGTCCTGTCGGCGACAGGCAACGTCGGGCGGCCGTTGATCAGGCAACTTGTTGCCCGTGGAGAGCCGGTCAAGGCGGCCTCTCGTGGAGGGAGCGACTTCGAGGGCGCTGTGGGTGTTGCGTGCGACTTTGCCGATCCCACCACCTGGGCGGCCGCGTTCGATGGCGTGGACTGCGTGTTCGTCATGTTGCCGACCGGCTTCGCGGGAGCGACGGCGATGCAGGAACGCATCATTCGATACGCGGTGGAACGCCGGTGCAAGATCGTTCTTCAGACCATCGTCGAAGGCTACGGAGGCGCCGCGGGGGATGTCCACGCGAGCCCGTACCTCGGCGCGGAACGTCTCCTGGCGACCGCTGGCGTCCCCTTCGTCATTCTCCGGCTCGGCTGGTTCATGGACAACTTCCGCACCGGCGGCGATGCGCTGACGTTCAGCGAAACCGCGCAAGCATTCGCCGAGGTGCTGGGGCGACCCATGGAGTTTCGCGCAACCACAGTCAACGCCTTCACCGATGCACTGGTTGCAGCGGGGATGCCGCGCGAGCAGACGGCGGGTCTCGTGGGTGCGCTCGAACAGGTGGAGATGGGAGCGGCGGGGGACGTCTTTCACGACGTCGAGCGACTATTACGCAAGCCGCCCCGCACCATTCGGCAGTATGTCGCCGACAACGTGGCGATCTTCTCCGCCTGAAGGCCCACTCGCCTGGCGCTACGTGACCCGGGACGTGCCTGACGAGCCGCGCGTCAGCGGCTCCACCCCGCGAGCGTGGCGCCCATGGCATCGATGGTCTCGCGGGCATGCCAGCGATCGCGCCCGTTGTACAGGAAGGAGAAGGCGAGGAGTTCCCCGTTCGCCGCCGTCACGAAGCCGCCGAGTGCGATGACTTCGTTGGTGGTCCCCGTCTTGGCGTGCAGGTTGCCGGCGGCGGGGGTGGCGATCATGCGTCGGAGTAGCGTCTCAGACTGTCCAGCGACAGGAAGCGACTCATGGAACTCGCGCCCCCACGGCGCCCGGTTCGCGTAGCCCAGGAGCTGCACGAGCGAGCGCGGCGTGATGCGGTCCATGGAGGAGAGGCCGCTGCCATCGGCGGCGTTCACCGACTCGGGACGCGCCCCCACCTTCTGCGCCATGAACTCGCGCAGGAGTGTGTTGGCGCGCTCCGCCGATCCCACACCGTCAGGTGCACCGGTGCGCGCGGCGTTGCGCAGCAGCAACTCGGCGATGTGGTTCACGCTCTCCCGGTTCATGTCGTTCGTGAGCGCCCAGAGCGGTGGCGACCGGAAGGTGGCGAGCCTGGTCGCCGCCGGCGGTGTGGCACCGAGGCGCAGCTCACCGTCGACCGCGATCCCCTCTCGTTCGAGTGCCTTGCGGAAGGCGCCGGTCGTGAAGAGAGCCGGGTCGTCGACCACGACCTGGTAGACCTTGGGCTCCGAGCGCACGCCGATGGTCCCGCGCGCGACCACGGTGCCGTCGCTGGTGCGCGAGACGGTGAGCTTCCCGCCGCGCCCGGCTCCGGTGCGCGTGTTGTTGATGACCTTGTAGGCGACGGTCGCCGGCTGCAACGTCACCACCGCGGCGCGCCCAGACCGCCCGGGCGCGATGACCACGTTCAGCAGGTTCTCGTTGAGCGAGAGCGATGAGACACGCGAGGCGTACGAGTCATCGAGGTAGCGCGACAGCCATCCGTCGGGAATCGGCTTGCGCTCGAAGGCGCCATCGTCGCCCACCACGTCGCCGCTCACGCGCTTGATCCCGGCCGCGGACACGAGGCGTGCGAGCGCGCGCATGGCCGCCTCGGGGCCGCCCCGCATGTAGCGCGCGGACATCGACGGATCGCCGCCGCCGCGCAGGAAGAGCGAGCCGCGCAGCGTGCCATCGTCCTCGACGGCACCGTCACGCAGGATGTCGGTGCCGATCTGGTAGCTCGGCCCCAGTCGATCGAAGGCGAGTGCGGTCGTGAAGAGCTTGAACGTGGATGCCGGGAGCATCGGCGCGTCGGGGCGATACGAGAAGAGCGTATCGCCGCGCGAGAGCGATGAGACGACCACGCCCCACACCCCCTCGACCGTGCGCGCATTGAGGAGGAAGGCCAGGTCGTTGGAGAGCGCGATCTCGCCGCGGGGCGTTGTGTGGGCAAGGACCGGGACCGCCTTCACCGGACGCCGCGCCACGCGCGATGTGCGACGCCGTCCACCAGCGGTCCGCGACGATCGCACCGTCGACGATCGCGCCGTCGACGATCGCGCCGTCGACGACCTGGTCTTGGCACCGGCGGTCGCGCGACTCGGCGCCGGCTTCCTGGTCCCCTTTCGCGTTGCCTTGGGCGCGGGCTTCTTCGTTGTCGCCGCGCGCTTGGCCTTGGTGCCAGACGGCTTGCTCCGCTGCGTCCCCTTTCGTTCTGTGAGGGGCGTCGGGGCGACCGTTCGGCGCTCATGCCAGCCCGCCACAGCGCGTGAGTCGATGAGCGGCGACGTGGGGCGCGAGGTGAGCGGATCGAGCGCGGCACCTTGGGCGCGTGGCGCGAGGAGCGACGACGCGAGGACGATCCCCAACGATGCCATGCGCCAACGCCTGGTCCCCGCAGCGCCTGCGAGGCTCGGCTCAACCGTTGGGTGGCCGGCACTGCGCGCGCTGGGCATGCGGCGGGCGAACACGGCAAGTCGTGCCAGGGAGCGCTTTGGCATCTCGAGTCGACCTCCTCCTGCCTCGCCCCGGATGCGCCACGAACGCTGCCGCTGCGAAGCCCGTCAGACCTTGAAGAAAATCCGCTTGCGGTGGAGCAGCCCCAGAAGCGCGGCCCAGAGGAGGACGAAGGTGACCGCGAACAGCAACGATGCGTTGCGCGGGTCCTCGAACCACGGGGCGTACGCTGTCTCGAAGATCACCTTCTGGATTGGAGCTCGCTCACCGTTATGCGGGACGGTGATCACGGAATATATCAGGCGTGCCATCATTCCCGAACCCACGAATGCAATCATGGGATTCATTCCGTACCAGGTGAAGGGGCGCGTCCATCGCGTTATGCCTAACACGTCGATCACCCAGATGCACGTGGCGAGGGCCACGGCGCCCATCCCGGCGGTGAACAGGACGTACGACGAGGTCCACAGGCTCTTGTTGATCGGGAACGACCAGTGCCACATGAGCCCCAGCACCATGCATAACGATCCGACCGCCAGCATCGCGACGAGCCGCTCGAGGATCGGACGCCCAGATCCGATCCAGCGCCCGGTGATGACGCCAAGGATCACCGTCCCGATCGCGGGGATGGTCGACAACAACCCTTCCGGGTCCCATGTCCTCGACGAGCGCCACAGGTGGGATCCGAAGACGGCGCGATCGACGTACGCTGCGAGCGATGCCGAGGGATCGTCGAGGAGGAGCGCCCCCATCCCGCGACCGGGGACCGGGATCAGCGTCATCGCGAACCAGTAGCCGAACAGGAGCGCGGCCACCAGGGCCACCTGCTGAGTGAGTGAAGCCCGCCGCGTGAGCAGCGCACCGCACAGATAGGCCACGCCGATGCGTTGCAGCACACCGGGGAAGCGCATGCCCGTGACACGCGTCACCGGGAAAAAGGGAAACGCCGCCAGCAGGAGTCCAAAGAGCACGATCAGGAGGCCGCGCTTGACCACCTGCCGCACGATCGCGTCCTCATCGTCGCCTCGCGCCCGCCGCGCCTCCAGCGACAGGTGCGTCGTGATCCCGACGATGAAGAGGAAGAACGGGAAGATGAGGTCGGTTGGTGTCCAACCGTTCCATGCCGCATGCTCCAACGGCGGATAGATGGCGCTCCACGTCCCCGGGTTGTTCACCAGGAGCATCCCGGCGACGGTCATCCCGCGAAAGACGTCGAGGGAGAGGAGGCGCTCGCGCGGGGGCGCCGTATCGCGGCGCGCGCCCTCGGTCGCCAGGGGCGAGGCGTTGGCCGGCGCGCTCGTGGCTCGCGTCGCCGCCGCATCACTCGGCGAGCGGTGCCCCTCGCTCTCCGGCGTTCCTGCTGTAGGTGGGATCGTCGCGGTCATCGCTCGTCAGGCAGGGAGGGGGGTCGGTGACAGGCCGTGCGTCGCGCAAGCCGGCTGGGCCGTGGGAATCATCCGTATCCCTCTCCGGTACTATCGCATAAGCGGGTGCCGGCGGCTACCCTGAAGAAGGCGTTCGGCGGAAAGAGGGTGCGAAGGTCGGTCGCCGATCAGTGTCCTGCGCCCTCGCCGGACGCACATGTCACCTCATCGACCCCTCGGAGGTATGCACATGGAGCAGGGAAGCATTCGCAGCGAAGGGACGATGGTCGGCCTCATTGGCGCCACCGCAGTGGTGGCGTGGTTCACGGTGGTCGACTTCCTGGCGGGGCACCCGTTCTTCACGCCGTACGCGCTCGGCTCCGTCCTGCAAGGGTTCTTTGGTGTGACGACGCCGGCGTCGATTCCGGCGACCATCCTGATGTACACGATCTTCCACTACCTGGCGTTCATCGGGGTCGGGATCGTCTTTGCCGCCATATTCAGCGCGGCGCACCGGGAGCCGGGAATCCTCGCCGGGTTCGTTATTCTCTTCGTCGCCCTCGAGACCGTCTCGCTGGGCCTCACCGTGATGGTCGAGGAATCGTCGGCGCTGCGCCAGATTGCCTGGTACCAGATCGGGGCCGCCAACCTCGTGGCGTCGGTCGCGATGGGGGGGTACCTCATTCGCCGGCATCGCCACGTGATGCGCCGCGTCGGCATGTCCATCGGCGGCATCTGATCGAGCGCCGTCGGGCGCGGGCGCCATGCCGGCGCGGTTGCACGGCCGTCAGGTGCAGAACGACGAAAGCGGGCGCCTCCATCCGGAGACGCCCGCTTTCGTCGTTCGGGGTCCTTCGCCGCCAGTGCCGCTCAGCCGCCGCCCGCGACGCGAATGGCGAGCTTGGAGAAGAGGAGGAGCAGTCCGAGGATCGTGAGGATTGCGACCACGAGCGGCCCGGTGAACAGGGCGCGGAAGAGCTTGTGGTCATACTTGAGGTGCATGTAGAACATCACGACGATCGCGAACTTCACCGCCGACATGACGAGGAGTCCCGGGATGAACACCTTGGAGGCGACGAGCTCGGGGATGTAGTACGCCCAGACCTCGACGACCGTGATGAGCGTCAGGACGAGGGCGACCCACTTGTACTCCTTCCACGACGGATGGTAATGCTCGGCGTGTGCGGTCTCGTGCGACATGAGGGGGCTCAGTCCGGAATGAGGTAGAGGAGCGTGAAGATCGCGATCCAGACGACGTCGACGAAGTGCCAGTAGAGCGCGGCGATGTCGACGTTGAGGGCATCCGACGGCTGCAATCCGCGCTTGTAGTCGATGGCGAGGAGCGTTCCCAGCCAGATGACGCCGGCGGTGACGTGTGCCCCGTGGAAGCCGGTGAGCGTGAAGAACGAGGAGCCGAAGAGGTTGCGGCGAATGGTGAGCCCCTCATGGACGAACGACGTGAACTCGTAGGCCTGGAAGCCGAGGAAGGTGGCGCCGAGGAGGCACGTCATCCACAGCCACAGCTTGGACGAGGCCAGGAGCTTGTCGCCGAACGCGGCGTTGGGCGGGAGCGGCTTCCCCTTGTTCTCGACGGCGGAGAGCGCCAGCACCATCGCCAGCGACGACATGAGGAGGACGAAGGTCGACGCCGACGTGATGGGGATGTTGAGGATCGCGGGATAGACCTTGCCCGACGACGGGTCGGTCCACGGCGTGTGGGGGAAGGGGCCGACGAGCGACTTCCCCTTGTAGATCAGGTAGGTCGAGATGAGCGAGGCAAACAGCATGCACTCCGACCCGATGAACGCCCAGATGGCGATTTTCCGGTTGTCGAGGCCGGTGGTCGTGTAGTGGTGGCCGTGCGCTGCTTCAGCGTGAGCGGACATGCGATGAAGAGACGGGAGACGGGGGACGGGGGACGGGCGTGAAGGTCACGCCCGTCCTTGAGGGCTAGTGGTGGTCTTCCAGCGGGGTGGTGAGCCAGGCGTAGAGGAAGCCGATCCACATGGCGGCGCCGCCGAGCATGAGGACGAAGGCGGGGACCATCATGTGCTTGGGGAGGAAGAGCAGCCCGCAGAACATGAGGACGATGCCTAACGCCACGAAGAACGGCTTGATCGTGGAGGAGGGCATGGGGATGCCGAGTTCCCGTGCCGTGTACCGTTCCGTCTCGATGTGCATGGGCGACATGTCGTGCTCGCCGGTCTGCTTGCTCGCCTCGTCCCATCCGGTCCTGGAGTGGGGGAGTTGCGAGGTGCGCTCCGGGTGGGTGAGGTCCCACATCGGGTAGCGCGAGGTGACCATCGGCAGCTTGGCGAAGTTGTACTCGGGCGGCGGGGACGGGATGGACCATTCCAGCGTGGCGGCATCCCACGGGTTGGCGCCGCACGGTTCGCCCGACTTCTTCGACTTGAAGAAGTTGTAGATGAAGACGAGGGTGGCCGGCGCGAGGAGGAAGGCGCCGATGCTCGAGATCATGTTGAACGTTTCCCACCCCTGGCCGGCATCGTACGTGTAGATGCGTCGCGGCATGCCGAGCATCCCCGAGAAGTGCATGGGGAAGAAGGTGAGGTTCATCGCGATGAGGTTGAGCCAGAAGTGCAGGGTGCCCAGCCCCTCATCCATCTTCCGGCCGTACATCTTGGGGAAGTAGTGGTAGATCCCCGCGAAGATCCCCATGATCGCCCCACCGAAGAGCACGTAATGGAAGTGGGCGACGATGTAGTACGTGTCGGTCTGCTGCAGGTCCGACGGCGGTGAGGCATGGGTAATGCCCGAAATGCCGCCGATGGTGAACATGGCGATGAGGCCGATGGCGAACTTCATCGCCGCGGTGAATCGCACCGATCCGCCCCACATGGTGAAGATCCAGTTGAAGATCTTCACCCCGGTCGGGATGGCGATGAGCATCGTGGTCAGGCCGAAGACCGTGTCGGCGATGGGGCCCATGCCCACGGAGAACATGTGATGCGCCCAGACGCCAAAGCCGAGGAAGCCGATGAGGATCCCGGAGTAGGCCATCACGGGATAGCCGAACAGCGGCTTTTTCGAGTTCGTCGGGAGGACCTCGCTCACCAGGCCGAAGGCCGGGAGGATGAGGATGTAGACCTCGGGGTGACCGAAGATCCAGAAGAGGTGCTGCCAGAGGAGCGGATCGGCGCCGGCGCTCATCGAGTAGAACGTGGTGCCGAAGAAGCGATCGAACTGGAGGAAGACGAGCGCGATCGTGACGACGGGGAACGACAGGATGATCAGGAACTGCGTCACGAACGACATCCACGTGAACATCGGCATGCGCATCAGGTTCATCCCCGGGGCGCGCATGTTGATGACGGTGGTGGCGAAGTTGAACGACGCCGCGAGCGACGAGATGCCGAGGATCTGGATGCCGAGCACCCAGAAGTCCATGTTCGGGCCCGGGGAGTAGGTGCGTCCCGAGAGCGGCGCATAGCCGAACCAGCCGCCGTCAGGGGCAACCCAGAAGAAGATGGGAAGCGTGATGAAGATGCCGCCCAGCAGGAAGATCCAGTAGCTGAAGGCGTTGAGTCGCGGGAAGGCGACGTCGCGCGCCCCGATCTGCAGCGGGATGAGGTAGTTGAAGAAGGCGGCGGACAGCGGCATGACGGCGAGGAACACCATCGTCGTGCCGTGCATCGTGAACAGCTGGTTGAACTGTTCGGCGGTGAGCACGGTGCCGTTGGGGCGCATGAGCTGCCAGCGCATCAAGATGGCCTCGAGCCCGCCGAGCACGAAGAAGAACAGGGACGAGTGCAGGTACAGCGTCCCGATCACCTTGTGGTCGGTGGTCGTGAGCCAACTCATCAGCTTCGAGCGCGACGGCGTCGCACTGGCAGCATAGGTCGGGCTTGCAGCGACAGTAGCCATTGAGATCAGACGGGAGACGGGGGACGGGAGACGGGAGGGCGGCTACTTGAGGCTCAGGAGATACGCGGTGATGTCGGCGATCTGTTCATCGGTCAGGCCGCCGGCTTGCACCGTCATGTTCATGATGGGGTCGTGCTCGCCCTTGCCTAACGTCTGCATCAACGAGCCGGGCTTCATCTTGCGGGCGTTCTTGAGCCAGTGCGCGAGGTGCTTGGCGTCGTTCGGGAAGAGCCCGGCGGCGATGGTGTAGCGCGACCCGACGTGCGTGAGGTCGGGCCCCACGATGCCGAGCGAGCTGGGGTTGCCGCGGATCTTGTGGCACCCGATGCAGGCCGAGCGCGAGTAGGTCTGGAAGCCGCGCTGCGCGTCGCCAGCCGCAATCACCGCGTCGGGAATCGAGAGCCCGGCGGGGAGCGGCGTCTGCGGCATCGTGTGCGCCGGGATCTTCTCCTTCGGGAACTGCCAGGGCGTCGTTGCGGCTGCCGGCGGGGCGGGCTGGGCGGCGGCCGGCGCCGTCACGTTGCTCGCCTGGCGCACCAGCGGCGCCGCGCTGTCGGCCGGTGCCGCCGGCGGCGGGAAGACCGCGTTGGCCGCGTTGTGCTTTGCCCACGTCTCGAAGTCGGCCGCCGCCACCGTGAACACCCGGAACTTCATGTTGGCGTGCGACGAACCGCAGTACTCGTTGCAGCTCCCGTTGAACGCCGCCTCACCCGTGGAATCCGGCGTGAACCACAGGTAATTCGTCTTGTTCGAGATCAGGTCGCGCTTGCCGGCCAGCGCCGGGATCCAGAACGAGTGCAGCACGTCCACCGTGCGCAACGCGAAGTTCACCGGACGCCCGTGCGGGAGATACAGCTCGTTCGCCGTCGTGATGCCGTACTCCGGGTACCGGAACTCCCACCACCACTGGTGTCCGATCACCTCGACCTGCAACGAATTCTCCGGCGCGGCCGCCTGCGTCTTGAAGATCGTGCGCACCGTGGGCACGGCGATCAGGACCAGGATCAGCGCAGGTGCAAGCGTCCACGTGATCTCCATCAGCGTGTTGCCGTGCACGTGACGCGGCTCGGGACCACCCGCTCGGCGACGGTACTTGATGATCGTGAAGATGAGGATCGTTTCCACGATCACGAAGACGGCCGTGCCCCAGAACATCATCCTGTTCCAGAGCGCGGTGACCTCGCGGTTGTTTTCCGTCGTGGGGAGGAACGTCGAGTTTGGATAGTTGCCGCCGGAGCACGCGGCCAACACCAAAAGGGTCACTGCGGCCAACATCACCGCGGCCCCCCGACGCGATCGGAGATTCCGGATCATTCGGACTGGGTATGTGGGGCGATTGACGCGAACCCTACCCGCCTGGGTGGGTCGTGGAATCCGGACAAACTACCGGCCTTACAAAGACGTCGCAAGAACTCTCACACCCTTGCGAGGCTTTGCCCCACAACGAGTTAGGGCATTTTCCCTTACGACTCATTGGTCCGAATGCGCGCCCCGATCCGCCGACTCCGCGCGGACACAACGCCAACACACCCAGCGCCGACCCTCCCAGCCGACCCGGCCGGCTACTGCCCCGGCGACTTCGGCTCCTCGACGATCGCGTGCTTCTCCTTCACCTTGGTCACCGCGATCTCCAGCTGCGCACGAAGCTGTGCTACCCCCTCGCGAAGCGCCCGCACCTTCATCTGGTCGCTCCCGCCGCGCGACGCGATCAGCAGCACGCCGGTCACCACGTCGGCGATGATGCCGAATTGCGGCTTCAACAGCCCGACCATCGGCGTGCCGGTCCGCGTCAACTGCTGGCGGAACTGCCCGGTGTCGCCCTGCGTCTTGACCGCCATGGCGTAGCGCTCCACGAGGGCGTGCAGCCGCTGGAGCTGCTGCATCCCCTCGTCGAGCGTCTGCATCTTGATCTGCCCGGGTCCATCCAGTTGCGATGCCACCCCACGCTCCTCCCTACCGACCGATCATCGAGGCCGGGTTGAGGACCTCGTCGAGCCGCTCGCGCGTCATGAGCCCGCGTGCCTGCACGATGTCATAGACGCCGCGCCCGCTCTCCAGCGCTTCCTTCGCGATCTCGGTGGACACTGCATATCCAAGCACCGGGACCAGCGCCGTCACGATCCCGATCGACTCCTCCACGAATCGCTTCAACCGGTCGGGATTGGCCGTGATCCCCTGCACGCATCGCGTGCGCAGCACGTCGCAGGCATTGCGCAGCGAGTCGATGCCGCGCAGCAGGCGGTACGCAATCACGGGCTCGAAGGCGTTGAGCTGCATCTGCCCCGCTTCCGCGGCCATCGTCACCGTCACGTCGCCGCCGATGATCTCGAAGCAGACCTGGTTCACCACTTCGGGAATGACCGGGTTCACCTTGCCCGGCATGATCGACGAGCCGGGCTGCATGGGCGGAAGGTTGATCTCGCCAAAGCCGGTGCGCGGCCCCGACGACAGGAGGCGCAGGTCGTTGCAGATCTTGGAGAGCTTGGCGGCGCAGCGCTTGAGCACCCCGGACAGCTGCACAAAGGCTCCGGTGTCGGACGTGGCCTCGACGAGGTCGGGCGCGGTGATCAGCTCCAGCCCGGTCACGTCGGAGAGGTGCTTGCGCACCGACTCGGTGTAGCCGGCGGGGGCGGTGATCCCGGTCCCGATCGCCGTCGCCCCCATGCTGATCTCGCGGATGAGGGAGAGCGACTCGCCCAGCCGGTCCACGTCCTCGAGCAGGGTATGGCCAAAGGCGGTGAACTCCTGTCCCAGCGTCATGGGGACGGCGTCTTGCAGCTGCGTGCGCCCCATCTTGAGCAACGGGGCGAACTCCGCGCCCTTGGCCTTGAATGCCAGTGCCAGCTCGCGCATGGCGACGCGCAGCTTCTCGATCTCGCCATGCAGCGCCAGCCGCACGGCGGTGGGATACACGTCGTTGGTGGACTGGGAGAGGTTGACGTGCGAGTTGGGGTGCAGGCGATCGTAGTCGCCGCGCTTGGCGCCGAGGAGTTCGAGCGCGCGGTTGGCGATGACCTCGTTCGCGTTCATGTTGGTCGAGGTCCCGGCACCGCCCTGGATCACGTCGACGAGGAAGTGCTCGTGGTGCCGCCCCTGCCGCACTTCGGTTGCCGCGCGGACAATGACGTCGCAGCGTTCCTGGTCCAGGAGTCCGAGCTCGGTGTTGGCCTTGGCGGCCGCCTCCTTCACCGCGGCCAGGGCGGCGAGGAGGGCGGGGAACTCGCGGATCACGACGCCGGTGATGGGGAAGTTCTCCATCGCCCGCAGCGTCTGGACGCCGTACAGCGCGTCGTAGGGAATCTCGCGCGAGCCCAGCAGGTCCTTCTCCGTGCGCGTCGCCGCCCCGGAGAAGCCAAGCCGCCGCCCGCGCCCGACCATGGTGGCGTCGGTGGCCGCCAGGCGCTGCGAGATGGCGCGCGCGGCGCGCGCCACGAGGGCGGCGTAGAGCGTGGGGTTGTCCTTCACGATCGTCTGGATCGACGCCTTGGTGAGGACAAAGGCGGTCGTCTGCTCGATGGACTTGGCCGACGTCCCGTGCGGCGACTCGTCGAGCAGGATCCCTTCGCCCACCGCCTCCCCGGCGCCCAGCGTGGCAAGGCGCGTGGGCCTGCCATGGAGCGTCTTCTCGATCATCACGCTCCCGGAGATGAGGAACGCCATGCGCGCTCTCGACTCTCCCTCGGAGAAGATCGGGGCGTCGGGGGCGAACTCCTCCAGCGTGACCTGCTGGGCGAGTTGGTGGAGGGCGGTATCGGTCAGCCCTTCGAGGTAGGGAAGGGCGCGCAGCTGTTCGCGAATGCGGGAGATCTGCATGGTCGTCTGGAATGGAAGGCGCTCTCGGTGCACCGCCGGTGCGTGCGCCGTGCGTGCGTCACCGATGCACCGACGATGGGATCCGGGCGCGGCGCAAGTGCGGTGCGACGGGATGCGTAGAGAACTAGGCGGGGCGCGCGCATCCGTCTACCCATCGGTGCGCGGCGCCCCTCCCGGACCGTGCCTCTCTTACTGCAGGACCTTCGGCTGCAACGTGTGGCGCGCGATCCATTCGAATTCGCGCTTCATCTTGTCGGCCTGGTGATAGTACTCCTGGAAGCCGTGCCCCTCGCGCGGGTAGAAGACGAGTTCGACGGTCTTCCCGCGGTCCTTGAGGTTGCGGAAGTACTCCATGGGCTGCCCGATGGGGACGCGCTCGTCGGCGCTGCCGTGGAGCATGAGGAGCGGCGTGGTCACCTTGTCGGAGTATTGGATGGCCGAGCGCGAGCGGAAGAAGCGCAGCGACTTGTTGTCGAGCGACCCGTCGAGCTGCGGCATCCCGTCGTAGAAGGTGCCGATGTAGCCGGGGATGTCGGTGGTGCCGTACATGCTCTCCATGTTGACGAGCCCGGCCCCCATCATCGCCGCCTTGAAGCGCCCGGTCTGCGAAACGACCCAGCCGGTCATGTAGCCGCCGTAGCTCCACCCGCTCACGGCGAGCTTGGACGAGTCGGCGATGCCGCGCCTGACGAGTTCATCGACACCGGTCATGATGTCGCGGTAGTCGCCGCCCCCCCAGTCCTTGATGTTGCCGCGCATGAACTTCTCGCCGTAGCCGGTGGACCCGCGCGGGTTGGGATAGAGCACCGCCCATCCCTTGCCGGCCCAGTACTGCCCCGGGTTCCCCCAGTTGGCCTTGAAGCCGTTGGTGTGCGCCCCGGTGGGGCCGCCGTGCACGCTCACGAGGAGCGGGACCTTCTGCCCCGGCTGGAAGCCGACGGGCTTGAGAAGGATCCCCTCGACGTTCCAGCCGTCGCTGCTCTTCCACGTGACGACCTCCGTCTCGCCCATGGTGATGTTGGCGAGCTGCGGGTTGGTATTCGTTAGGCGCGTGGGTGAGCTGAACGAGGCATCGGCCGCGTACACCTCGGCCGGGGCGCGGGGCGATTCCATCGCGAAGGCGACGGTGCGCCCATCGTTCGAGAACGATGCGCCGCGCACCATCGACTCCTTCGTGAGCGCGGTGATGCGACCGGACGCCACGTCGTAGGCATAGACCGAGGAGTACACGCGGTCCTGCACGCCGAAGTTTATCGTGCGCCCATCCGGGCTCCAGTGCAGCTCCCCGCCCACCGAGTTGTCGAGCGCCGTCCCGAAGGCGTTCTTCGCGCTTCCGGTGGCAACGTCGTGCAGCATGAGGACCGTGTTGGTGAGCGAGCGCGGGGCGATCCCGTCGCCGTTCCCCTTCCATTGCACGGTGAGCGCACCATAGGCGAGCGTCTTCCCGTCGGGCGACCACTCGGGCGTCCCCTGTATGCTCATCCCGGCCGGCGGATTGACGCGCTCCTTCTCTTTAGTCGAGACGTTCAGGATATACGCCTCGCGACGCTCGTCGCGAATCATCGGCGTGGGCGAGGTGAGGATCGCGAGGCGCGTCCCGTCGGGCGACCAGTTGAGCGTTCCCTGCACCGTGAAGTCGCCCCCCGTGATCTTGCTCGCCTTCTTCGACGCGATGTCGATGACCCAGGCGTGCCGCAGGCGGAAGTCCTGCTCGAACGGCTTGGGGTCGTCGCGGCGGCGCACCTTGGCCTCGGCCTCGCGCGAGAGCGAGTCGGTGGTGAGGTAGGCGATGCGCGAGCCGTCGGGCGACCAGGCATAGCCGCTCACGCCATCGCGGGCGCTGGTGAGTTGCCACGCTTCACCGCCAGCTGCAGGGAGGAGCCACAGCTGCGGTCGCGGGCCGTCCTCGCCGGTGGCCGTGCCGCGCGCGGCAACAAAGGCGATCAGCTTGCCGTCGGGTGACCACTGCGGTGCCGACTCGCCGCGCTCCCCAAAGGTGAGTTGCCGCTGGTCGCCACCGCTGCGCGACACCATCCAGAGGTGCGAGCGCATGTCGTGCCGGTCGCCCTTGCTGGTGTCGCGCGCGGCCGGGTGCTCCCACGCGCTCACCGTGTAGACGATACGTGAGCCGTCCGGGGAGAGCTGCACGCTCCCGACGCTGCGCAGGTCGAGCACGTCGTCGAGCGTCATGGGACGTTGCTGGGCCATCGCCGGCGACGTGGCGGCGATGATGCCGACGAGCAGCCCGACAGCGCTCGTCAGGCGCCGGGCGGAGCGACTCGCACGCAGGATTCGCATTGCGGCCTCGGGAGGAAGGTGGTACGGTCTGGGCAACGGGCCCATGCTCGCATGAGGCGAGCGGAGACCGAGAGACTACGCGCGCCGCGGCGAGAGTGCTATGCCAGGCGCCGGCGCGCGCTCCGCCACGAACGAATCGGGACTGACGACAGATGGATAGACGCGACTTCGTAGGGCGATGCGCCGCGGCCGCCGTCGGGGTGACGGGCGGTGCCCGGGCCTTCCAGCTCGCCCCAGGCGCAGAGAGCGCAGCGAGCGCAGCGAGCACAATGGGCGCAACCGGCGCGATGGGTGCCACGACGACCACGTCACCCGCTACTCGGCGACTCACGCGCATCGGGCTCGAGCTCTACTCGGTGCGCGACGCGATGCGGCGCGACCCGGACGCGACGCTCGCAGCGGTCGCCGCCATGGGCTACACCGAGGTCGAGTTGCTGTGGAGCTTCGGGAACTTTGGACGCACCACGCAGCAGGTGCGCGACGCCCTGACGCGCACCGGACTTCGCGCCCGCTCGGCCCATGTGTCCCCCGCCGCGATCCTCGTGGGGTGGGAGCGCTCGCTCGAGATCGCGCGCTATCTGGGGCAGGAGTACATCATCTGCCCGAGCTTCACCGTCGATACCGAGCGTTCGCTGGACGACTGGAAGGAGTGGGCCGACCGTTTCAACCGCGCCGGCCAGGTGGCGCGCGCGGCGGGAATCTGGGTGGCGATGCACAACGAACCCGGTCACCAGCGCCAGCTCGACGGTCGCGTCCCGTTCGAGGTCTTCGCCGAGCGTATCGATCCGCGTTATGTGCGCCTGCAGCTCGACGTGGGGAACATGACGATGGGGGGTGGCGACCCGCTCGCCTTCCTGGCGAAGTACGGCGACCGCTGCTGGTCATTCCACCTCAAGGATGTGGTCCCCGACCGCTCACGCGACACCGAGCTGGGGAAGGGAATCGTCGATCTCAAGCGCCTGCTCGCCTCCATTCCCGACATCGACCAGAAGTCCTTCTTCGTGGAGCAGGAGGGAGCGAAGGACTCGATGGCCAGTGCAAAGGCCGACTTCGACTACCTGTCGCGACTGGAGTTCTGACCGCGGAAGAGGAGAAGCCTCCGCCGGCGAAACTGGGGCGGCCGTCGCATGCGGGCGCTCGTCGCGCGCGGGCGCTCGTCGCTGGCGTAGGGCGAGGATACATTCTCCGCCGACCCCTTCGCCCCCGCCGCCCTCATGAGCATCTCGCGCCGCGACTTCCTCGCCACCACGGCGACCACCGCCGCCGCCCTCGCCATCCCTGCGTCGCACAGCGACGCACTCCCGTCTTCCCCCAGCGTTCGCTGGGGCGAGCTTTCCCGTCTCCCGTCCGCCCTCCCCATCGTCGTCTCCTCGGCCAACGGGTTGCGCGGGGTGAAAGTGGCGTACGACCAGATCGTGGGCGGGACCGACACGCTCGATGCGATCATCGCCGGGGTGAACATCCAGGAGCTCGATCCCGAGGACCAGTCGGTGGGGTTGGGCGGGCTGCCTAACGAAGAAGGGGTGGTGCAGCTCGATGCGTCGTGCATGCACGGCCCCACGCGGCGCGCCGGCTCGGTGGCCTGCCTCGAGGACATCGCCACGCCATCGCTGGTGGCCAAGGCGGTGATGGACTACACCGACCACATCATGCTGGCGGGGCAGGATGCGCGTCGCTTCGCGGTCAACATGGGGTTCCGGACGCAGAATCTGCTCACGGAGAAGAGCCGGCAGGACTGGCTGCGGTGGAAGTCGCGGCTCAACAAGCGCGACTTCTGGCTCGATCACGACGACGACATCCGCATCAAGTACACGCACGGCACCATCAACATGAACGCGGTGAGCGCCGCGGGCGACATTTCCTCGGTGACGACGACGAGCGGGATGGCCTACAAGGTTCCCGGGCGCGTGGGCGACTCGCCGATCATCGGGGCGGGGCAGTACTGCGACAACACCGTGGGAGCAGCCGGCTCCACGGGGCGCGGCGAGGCGAACATCAAGGTGTGCGGCGCCTTTCTCGCCGTAGAGTTCATGCGCAACGGCATGTCGCCCGAGGCGGCGTTGCTCAAGGTGTGCGAGCGCGTGGTGGCCATGACCGAGCGTCGCCTCCTCGACGAGCGCGGACGTCCGTACTTCGACCTCAACTTCTACGCGGTCACGAAGGATGGGCGCTACGCGGGTGTGTCGGCGTACGAGGGGAGCACGTTTGCCGTGTGCGACGACAAGGGGGCGCGACTGGAGACTTGCGCGTACCTCTACAAGTCGAGCGAGCGCCCCAAGGCGGTGCCTGACGACGCCTGACGCGTCAGGTGCCGGGAAGCAGTTCCGGGCGTGGCGCCGCCGGCTCGCGCGGCGGCGGGGCGGCGGCGGCATCGGGGGCGGAGCCATCGGCGGCGGCGAGCGACGGTGCGTCGAGGCGCGGCGTAGCGGCGGCGGCCGCTGCCTTCTGCGCCACGCGCACGAGCGTCCCCGCGAGCGCGGCCACGTCCTGCGTGCGCGCCAGCTGCGCCCCGGCTGACAACTGCGCCTCGCGCACCAGCGTGCCTAACGCTGTCGTCTCCTCCAGCACCTGATCGAGGCGCGACGCCAGCGCATCGGCGAGCGGCGCGGCGAGGAGCGCGTCGTCGTCGGCCGAGGCCGGGGCGGCGTGCCAGGCGCGTTCGTGTTCGCGCAGCGTGAGCGCGACGCGCGACAGGCGCTGGTGCGTCGACTCCAGGACGTTGCTCCCTTCCAGCGCGCCAAGGCGCGAGCGGTCGGCGCGGGCCAGCACGTCGTTCACCAGTGCATCCGTGCGCTCGGCGGCCTCGGTCGAACTCCTGGCCAGCCGTCGTACCTCGCCGGCCACGACCGCAAAGCCGCTCCCCTGTTCGCCGGCGCGCGCCGCCTCCATGGCCGCGTTGAGCGCGAGGAGCTTGGACTGCCGCGCCATCTTCCGCACGAGGGCGGCAAACTCGCGGATCTCCTCGGCCGAGCGCGCCAACGCCTCCAGGTCGCCTAACGAGCCCTGCATCGCGGCCGCCACCCCCTGCACCCGGGCGGCACTGTCGCCCAGGTCGTCCACGCTGTCGCGAATCCCGTCGGCGGCGCGCGTCCCGCGCTCCAGCGTGGTCCGATGCTCGCGCACCAGCGCCTGGGCGGTGTCCCGCGTGCGCACCGCCTCGCCTTGCGCGGCGCGCGACGCATCGCCTAACGCCGCCAGCCGGTGCCCGGCCAGCGAGAGCTGCTCGGAGGTGCGTTGCGCGGCGCCGGGAAGGGCGCTCACCTGCGAGGCGAGGTCCGCGGCCCGCGCGGCAACCTCGCGCACCAGTTCGCGGAGCGAGAGCAGGAGCGATCGCACGTGGGAAAACGCCTGCCGCGTTCCCTGCGCGATGGGGGCCAGGAGCCCCGGCATCGGTTGAGGGGTGGCGTTCACGAAGTCGCCGCGCGCGGCGGCGTCGAGCGAGTCCACGATGCTGCGCGCCCCCTCGCCGGTGGCGGGGGCGGCCAGGGAGGCGACAAAGAGGGCGGCCAGTACCAGCGCTCCCCCGGCCACCGCGCCCACCAGGGCGAGCAGCGTCCACGTCCCGGCGCGTGCCAACTCGCGCCGCAGCATCCAGGCGCAGATGGACAGCATGATCCCACCCACGAGCCCAACGACGAGCGAGGCGTTGGCGAGGTCGAGTGGGACGCGTCGCAGAGGAGCGCCGCGCGGCGTGCGCGCGGCTGCCGGCGCCATGTGATCGGCGCCAGTCGCGGCGCCGCCGGTGGTGCCGGTGGTAGTGCCGGTGGTAGTGCCGGCGGCGCCCGCGGCGGCGTGCTTGTCTGCCTGTTGTGGCCCGCTAGATTGCCTCACACCAACTCCGCTGCGCTGGACGAAGCCGCGTAAAGCGCCGTCTGTCATAGAGTTACCATGACAAATCCGAACCAACCCGCCACCGCCGGCGACCCCGGCGCTTACGATCCCGCTGCCGTCGAAGCCAAGTGGCAGGCGCGGTGGCGCGATCGCGGGACCAATAGCTGCGACATTGCGACGGGCGAGCGCCCGTTCTACGCGCTGATGATGTTCCCGTACCCGTCGGCCGAGGGGCTCCATGTGGGCAACCTCTTCGCCTTCACGGGGAACGACATCTATGGACGATTTCACCGGCAGCAGGGGCACACGGTCTTCGAGCCCCTGGGCTATGACGCGTTCGGGATCCACTCCGAGAACTACGCGCTCAAGGTCGGTGAGCATCCCATGCGTCTCATCCCGCGGAACATCGCCAACTTCCGCCGGCAGCTCGAGCGCGCGGGGCTGATGGTCGACTGGGACAAGTCGGTCGACACCACCGACCCCGGCTACTACAAGTGGACGCAGTGGGTCTTCTTGCAGCTGTACAAGCACGGCGTGGCCTATAAGAAGAAGGCAGCCGTCAACTGGTGTCCCAGCTGCAAGACGGTGTTGGCCAACGAGCAGGTGGTGGGCGGCCACTGCGAGCGCTGCGGGACGCTGGTGGAGCAGCGGATGCTGGAGCAGTGGTTCTTCCGCATCAGCGACTACGCCGAGCGGCTGCTCGACAACCTCGACGTCATCGACTGGTCCGACACCACCAAGACGGCGCAGCGCAACTGGATCGGGCGCAGCGAGGGGGCGCGCCTGCGCTTTCCGGTGGCCGGCGCTGGTGCCGACGCTGGTGCCGGCGCTGGTGCCGGTGACACCGGCCGCGCGACCGCCGCCGCCGACATCGAGGTCTTCACGACGCGACCGGACACGGTGTTTGGCGCCACCTACATGGTGCTCGCGCCGGAGCATCCGCTGGTGGACGTCCTCACAACCGAGGCGCAGCGCGCCGAGGTCGCGGCCTATCGCGAACGCGCGGCCAAGCAGGACATCGTCTCGCGCAAGACGAGCAAGGAGAAGACCGGGGTCTTCACCGGCTCCTCGGCGATCAACCCGGCGACGGGGAAGGAGGTCCCGGTCTGGATTGCCGACTACGTCCTGATGGAGTACGGGACGGGTGCCATCATGGCGGTCCCCGGGCACGACGAGCGCGACTTCGAGTTCGCCACCGTCTTCCAGCTCCCCATCGTGCGCGTGGTGGCCGGTCCCGACAGCGAGGCCGGGACACCGCTGGAGGGGGCCTACACCGATGATGCCGGCGGGCGCCTGGTGAACTCCGGGCAGTTCGACGGCACGCCGGTCGCGGAGGCGAAGAAGATCGTCACCACGTGGCTGGCCGGGCGCGGGATGGGGGAGGCGGTGACCAACTACCGCCTGCATGACTGGTGCATCTCGCGCCAGCGCTATTGGGGTCCGCCGATCCCGATCATCTATTGCGACGCGTGCGGGGCGCAGCCGGTACCGGAGTCCGACCTCCCGGTGATCCTGCCCGACATCCCCGACTTCCGCCCCGACGATTCCGGGATTTCGCCGCTGGCGCGCCATGCGGAGTGGTATCACGTCGATTGCCCGCAGTGCGGCGCGCGCGGACGCCGCGAGACCGACGTCTCCGACACCTTCCTCGACAGCGCGTGGTACTTCCTGCGCTACCCGAGCGTGGGACACGACGACGTCCCGTTCGACGCCGCGATCACGAGGAAGTGGCTCCCCGTCAACTCGTACATCGGGGGGAACGAACACGCGGTGTTGCACCTGCTGTACTCGCGCTTCGTCACCATGGTGCTGCACGACATGGGGTGCCTGCACTTCGAGGAGCCGTTCACCCGGTTCCGCGCGCACGGCCTCATCATTCGTGAAGGGGCCAAGATGTCGAAGACGAAGGGGAACGTCGTCAACCCGGACCAGCTCATCGACGAGTGGGGGGCCGACTCCTTCCGCACGTACCTCATGTTCCTCGGGCCATACGAGGAAGGGGGCGACTACCGTGACGCGGGGATCAGCGGCGTGCGCCGCTTCCTCGACCGGTTGTGGCTGGCGGCCACGCTGGCGACAAGCGACGGCGTGCCGGACGCGATGGTGGTGCGCAAGCTCCACCAGGCCATCGCCAAGGTGACGGGAGACATCCCGAAACTCGGATACAACACGGCGATCGCGGCGCTGATGGAGTACATGAACACGCTGCGAAAAGGCGAGCGCACGCCGCACCGCGCCGAGGTGGAGCCGGTCATCCAGATGATTGCCCCCTTCGCGCCGCACGTGGCCGAGGAGCTGTGGGAACGCTTCGGCCACGGGACGAGCGTCTTTGACAGCGGATGGCCGGCCTTCGACGCCGACCTCGCGCGCGAGGACTCGATCCAGCTCGCGGTGCAGGTCAACGGGAAGCTGCGCGGGACACTCACCGTCGCGCGCGACATCCAGCAAGGCGAGGCCTATGCGGCTGCGCTGGCCGAGCCGGGGATCGCCAGGCACGTCACCGGTGAGCCGAAGAAGGTGGTCTTCGTGCCGGGGCGCCTGCTCAACATCGTGGTCTGAGCCGCGGGTAGGCGGGACGCAGCGGGGCCGGGCAGCGATGCCCGGCCCCGCGTTGCGTCTGGCGGCTCACGCACCACGCGCCGTCAGCTCACCGCGATCTCCTTGATCATCCCGTGCGCCAGGTGCGGCTTGCCATCCTTTGCATCGGGAACGAAGCAGACCAGGAGATAGTTGCCCGGCTCGAGCTCGACCGGGAGGTAGACCACGTCTCCCTTCTTCTGGCCCGTCGTGCCGCCGATGGCCTTCCCGGGCGGCGCCCCCTGGTAGGTCATTCCCCACTTGAGAAAGTCCTCCTTCGTCCTCCCGGCGTCGAGCCTGGCGATGAACATCTCGTGCGACTGCTGCGATTGATTCTCCAGGCGAATGACGTGCTTTCCCGCCGTGAGCGGCGTCGACAGCGCCCAGTCGTAGTCGGTCATCTGCACGGTGATGTCGCTGGCCGGCGTGGCAGCCACCGCCGCCGGAGGCGCGGTGACGGTGAGTGGCTTCATCATCCCCTTCATCAGGTGTGGTACGCGGTCCGGCAAGTCGACGAAGCAGAGGATGGCGTAGCTGCCCGGCGCCAGCTCGCGAATCAGGCGCGACTCCCCGCCCGGCTCCGGTGCGTTAGGGCCCACCACGTCCTCGATCCACGGCGGCGGCGCGTTCCCCGGCTTCATCTGCTTGAGCCCCTCGGTGAGGTCATGGTACGTCTTGCCCTCGAGGAGGCGCACCAACTGTACGTGGTGCAGTGTCGTGCCATGGTTCACCAGCCTGAGCGACACCAAGCCGCCGGCAATGGTGTCGGGCGCCTCGTAGGCGAAGTCAGTGGCGACGATCGTCACCTCGGGAGGTGCGGCCGCGGGAGATTCGGCCGAACTGGTCGCTCGATCGGCGGCACTGTCGGGAGTGTTCTGGTCGCGCTGTCCGCTGCCGCCACAGGCGGCGAGCAGGATAAGCGCAACGGCGAGCGAGAGGGGTCGCTGCATGCGAGTACTCCAGGAGGGAGGGGGCCGCATTCCGCGGGACGCGGACAGGAGTCACGGCGCGTGCATTCTGGGTGCCGTCACGGTGTGTGGCAAGCGTCGGCGACACTCGCCCTATCGCCGGGATGAACCGCGTGGCAGAATCGCCGCGACGCCCGCCATACCAACTCCACGAACGCCACCATGGTTGATGCTCGCACGCTGATTGTCCCCCACGCCGACGTGGAACGCCTCCTCCCAATGCCGGCGTGCATCGACGTGATGGCCGAGGCGCTCGCCGCCACCGCGCGTGGCGACGCGCTTCTCCCGTTGCGACAGGTCCTTCGACTGCACTCGGGACGCGACGCGTTCGCCGTGATGCCCGCGGTCCTCGGGCGCTCGATCGGCGCCAAGGTCATCACCGTCTTCCCCGGCAACGACGCGACGCCTTACGAGTCGCATATCGGCGTGATCCTCTACTTCGACGACACGCACGGGCGGCTGCTGGCCATCATCGATGCGAGTTCGGTAACGGCCATCCGCACCGCCGCCGTCTCCGGGCTTGCTACCCGTCTTTTGGCAAATCCCGGTGCCTCGCGCGTCGCCATCCTTGGCGCCGGCGTGCAGGGCATGACGCACCTCGACGCCATGCGCGCGGTGCGCGACCTGTCGCACGTGTCGCTGTGGAGCCGCAGTGCCGAACGGCGCGAGCGCTTCGTGCACTGGGCGCGCGTGCATCGTGGGGTACACGTACAGGCGTGCGCCACCGCCGAGGAGGCCGTGCGAAGCGCAGACATCATCTGCACCGTCACGTCGTCGCGCGAGCCGGTGCTCGAGGGGCAATGGGTCGCGCCGGGAGCGCACATCAATGCCGTGGGCGCGTCGATCGCGTCGTCGCGCGAAGTCGACACGCAGGGCGTCGAGCAGTCACGGCTCTTCGTCGACCGTCGCGAGTCGGCCATGCACGAGGCGGGCGACTTTCTCATTCCGCGCGCGGAAGGCGCGATCGACAACGACCACATAATCGGCGAGCTCGGCGAGCTCCTCCTGGGACGTGTCACCGGTCGCACCGATCCCGCGCAGCGCACGCTCTTCAAGTCGCTTGGCCTGGCCGTGGAAGACGTGGCGAGTGCGCGCTTCATCTACGAGCGCGCCCTGGCGTCGAACACCGGGATGTGGATCGAGCTGGGCGGCCTGCGCCCCGACGCAGGGGAGCGCGCCGGTGGCTGACGTCGACCTCCCGCCAATCATTCCGCTCGACGCGATCATGGCGGCGCGCGCGCGGCTGCAAGGCACCATTGTGCGAACGCCAGTCGTGCGCCTGCGTCACGATGCGACGCTCCCCGATGTGCGCCTCAAGCTGGAGAACCTCCAGCCCATCGGTTCGTTCAAGCTGCGCGGTGCCGGCAACGCCATGCGCGCCATGCCGCGCGGTTCGTTAGGCGACGGCGTGTGGACGGCCAGCGCGGGGAACATGGCGCAGGGCGTGGCGTGGTGCGCGCGCGAGATGGGCGTCCCCTGCCTCGTCGTCGTTCCCGACCACGCCCCCGAGACCAAGGTGCGCGCCGTGGAGCGGCTGGGAGCTCGCATCGTGCGCCGCCCCTTCAACGAGTGGTGGCAGCTCCTCGTCGACCGAGGGTCGCCGGAGTTCGCGGGGCGCTTCGTGCACCCCGTCTCCGATGCCGAGGTGATGGCCGGCAACGCCACCGTTGCCCTCGAGATCCTGGAGGATGTGCCCGACGTCTCGGCGATTGTCGTGCCGTATGGGGGCGGTGGACTGAGCTGCGGCATTGCGTCGGCGGTGCGTCATCTCGCCCCGCACGTGAAGGTCTACGCCGCCGAAGTGGCGAGCGCGGCACCGCTGGCGCCGGCGCTTGCGGCTGGCGGACCGGTCCCGACGGCGTATGCCCCCTCCTTCGTGGACGGCATCGGCGGTCGCACCGTCCTGGCCGAGATGTGGCCGCTGGCGCAGGCCCTCCTCGCCGGATCGCTCGTCGTGTCGCTGGAACAGGTGGCGGCGGCGTGGCGCCTCGTGCTGGAGCGCAATCGTGTGCTGGCGGAGGGGGCCGGCGCCGCGTCGGTCGCGGCGGCGCTCACCGGAACGGCGGGCGACGGCCCATTGGTGGCCGTTGTGTCGGGAGGGAACATCGACAGCAGCGTCGTGGTGAAGCTGCTGCAAGGCGAGCTGCCATGAGGCGTGCGGAAGGGATCCTCGGCGCTATCGTGACGCGCGCCGCACGCGGGGGGGGCGCGTGCGTGTTGCTGCTGGCGGCTGTGCTCGCGCCCGACAGTTTGGCGGCGCAGGGGAGGTCCACGACCAGGCCGCCGGCGCGCACTCGCGTCGTCATCCTGGGAACGGGGAACCCCAACGCCGACCCGGAGCGATCGGGGCCCGCGGTCGCCGTCGTCGTCGACGACCGTGCCTACCTCGTGGATGCCGGTCCGGGCGTGGTGCGGCGCGCGGCGGCGGCGGCGCGCGCCGGAACCGGCGCGCTCGCCGCGGAGCGCCTCGATCTCGTCTTCCTCTCGCACCTGCACTCCGACCACACCGTGGGGCTCACGGACCTCATCTTCACGCCGTGGGTCCTCGAACGCCCCGGCCCGCTGCGCGTGTTTGGTCCCCGCGGTGTGCGCGAGATGACCGACCACCTCGTCGCCGCATTCGCCGAGGACATCGCGGTCCGCATCGAGGGACGCGAGCACGCCAATCGCGAGGGCTACAAGGTGCGCGCCACGGTCGTCACGCCGGGAATCGTCTACAAGGACGACAAGGTGACCGTGAAGGCGTTCGCCGTCCCGCACGGCGACTGGAAGGAGGCGTTTGGTTACCGATTCGAGACGCCCGATCGTGTCATCGTCATCTCGGGAGATACCAAGGCGAGTCGCGCCGTGGTGGACGCGTGCAACGGCTGCGACCTCCTCGTCCACGAGGTGTACTCCACCGAGCGCTTCGCGACACGCCCCGCGCGGTGGCAGGAATACCACCGCAACGCGCACACATCGACCGTGGAGCTTGCGCGCCTGGCCATCGAGGCGCGCGCAAAGTCGCTCGTTCTGTATCATCAGCTGTACTGGGGCGCCACCGACGACGACCTCTTGCGTGAAGTGCGCGGCGCCGGTTATCGCGGGCCACTCGCCTCGGCGCACGACCTGGGCGTCTACTGAGTGCGGGCGATGCGTCGAGCGCTTGACGGCGCGCCGTACCTCCGGCATCGTGCGCGTCCACCGTTTCCCGAACGAGCGACTCTGCATGGCCTCGAAGACACCGCCACCCGTTCGTAGCGTCATCGCCGTCGCCGCCGGCCTCTTCGTCGGCGGAATCGCGACCTTTGGCGTCGAGGCACTGGGGCACGCCGTCGTCCCTCCGCCTCCCGGGCTCGACGTCACGAACATGGAGGCTGTGCGCTCGGCGATGCTCACGCTGCCGACGGCGCACTTCCTCCCCATCCTGTTCGCGTACCTCGTCGGTCCCACGTTAGGCGCCGCGCTTGCGGCGCGGATGGCGCCGTCACGCCCGCTCGTGCACGCGGGGGTGGTGGGGGCGTTCTTCCTGCTTGGCGGAATCCGCAACTTCATGAACATTCCGCATCCCGCCTGGTTCGTTGCCGCCTCCTGCCTGGTCTTCATCGCCGCGCCCTTCGTGGGGAGTCGGCTGGCAGGGCGATGACCGCCGCGCCACGGCGCCGCACGAGTTGCGGGTCGTCCCCGCGCCGCCACGCCGCGCAACGGGAGTAAACCCCGTGTGCGCTCGCGGGTGACCCATCCGGTGAACGCAACCCGGATGACCATGCGTACCCGATTCCTCTCCCCCGTCCTGCTGGCGCTGGTTGGAGCGTCGTCGACGCTCGCCGCGCAGTCGAAGTCCACGCGCCCGACCCCGGAGCGCGACGAGCCGCGCACCATGGCGCGCACGCTGATGAGTCGCGTTAGTGGCGATCCCGATCGTCCACGACTCGGCATCTCCATCGAATCCACTGGCGCACGCGACACGCTCGGCGTCCTCGTCGCCGAGGTGACCGAGGGCGGCCCCGCTGAGAAGGCGGGGATCCGGAAGGGCGACCGCCTCGCCGCGATCAATGGCGTCAACCTGCGACTCAGCGCCGTCGACGCGGAGGACGAGGAGCTGCAAGGGATCACGCAGCGACGGCTCACCCGCGAACTGTCGAAGCACGCCGCCGGCGACGACGTCGAGCTGCGCGTCGTGCGCGACGGAAAGCCGCTTACACTCAAGGTGAAGACCGTCGCCGCCCGCGAGCTCGAACCGCGCGCCATCACCGTGGCCGACATGCGTCGCGCCGACCCCGATCGCGCATCGCTCGGCATTGGCCTCGGAGGCAGCGGCAGCAAGCGCGACACGTTAGGCATTCTGGTCTCGTCCCTCGCCAACGACGGCCCGGCAGAGCAGGCGGGAATCGAGGAGGGTGACCGCATCGCCGCCATCAACGGCGTCGACCTGCGCGTGGCGCGTGAGGACGTGGGCGACTGGGCGGCGACCAGCGCCAGGATGCGCCGACTCACGCGCGAAATGGAGAAGCTCAAGGCGGGAGACGAGGTGGAACTGCGTGTGTATCGTAGCGGCCAGCCGCGCATGGTGAAGGTGAAGACGGCGGCCGCGCGCGACCTGGAGCGCAGCGCCCAGCGGCGGTTCATCATTGGCGACGGGGCGGGGTGGGACGGGTTCAGCTTCACCGTTCCGCCGGTCCCTCCCATGCCTCCGCTCTCGCCGCTCTCGCCGCACGCCCTCATGGCTCCCGACGTACCGGACCGACCGGATGCGCCGGTAGCTCCAAGGGCGCCGCGCTTCTACCGGTTTGAGGGTGATGGGAAGGGAGCGATTCACCTGCGCAGCTCGCCGCGGATCAGGGCCGAGGTGAGGTAGGGAACGCGCCAGGCGCCCCTGTCGGGGTCGGCTCAAACTGGGGTCCGAAAAATCGGGGTCAGAGTCACCGAACCAAATTCTCGGTGACTCTGACCCCAAGTGACGCTGGCACCAGAATGGGGCACCAAGTCGGCCAAAAGGGCCCTCCTCCTGGGTCGAGAGTGTCCCCGCGAATCTCCATAAGGACAGCCACTTAGCGCGCAATCGGAGTCTGAGAACAATTGGGGTCAGAGTCACCGAACCAAATTCTCGGTGACTCTGACCCCAAGTTCCCCTGACCCCAAGTTCCCCAGGTTCACACCCCCCGATGCGCCCACTGAGCCGCCCCCCTCCAGTCGGGTAGTTGATTAGCATCGACTCGTCAATAAGTTAGGTATTCCTAAATGAAAGACGAGCGGGCGCTAAGACTGGCGTGAGGCGACGATGGCTAGCAACGAGGCAGGGCAAGTCGGCGTGGGCCTGGTGGCGACGGCATTGCACGTTGCGCTCGCCGCGGTGGCGGTGGACGCCCAGGAGCGAACGGCGCGCGCACCCTTGTCCGCGAGCGCCCCCCGGACTGCAGATACGGGGGTGATCACGGGGATCGTGCGGAGCGCGGTGGGACGGGCGACTGGATCCTCGGACGGATTGCCGCTGCGAGGTGCCACGGTGCTGGCCATCGACGCGCCGCGCGAGCCGGTGTCGAGCAATGCCAGCGGGCGCTTCGTCATCGGTGACCTTCGCGCGGGTGGGCGCCGACTGCTGGTGACAGCGATGGGATATGCACCGCAGCGTCTCGCGGTCACGGTGCGCCCGGGGGAGACGACGCATGTCGAGATTGCGCTTCACCGAACCGCGATCGAACTCGCGGGCGTGACGGTGAGCGCGACGGCTGCCGGGCGCGATCCGTTGGCGGTGGCGCAGCCGGTGACGTCACTGGGCGGGCGCGACCTCGAGCGTTCCCTTGGCGCGACGCTGACGCAGACGCTGTCGTGGACGAGCGGCGTCACGGCCCGTTCGCAGGGGCCCGCGGCGACGATGCCCGTCATTCGCGGGCTCACGGGCGAGCGAATCGTGGTGCTGCAGGATGGGCAGCGCGCGGGCGACCTCGCGGCGAGCGCGAGCGACCATGGGGTGACGGTCGACCCGCTGGCAGCGCGCGAAGTGGAGATCGTGCGCGGGCCCGCGGCGCTGCTGCACGGGAGTGCGGCGTTAGGCGGGGTGGTGAACGTCCTGTCGGACGACATTGCCCGCACCGTTCCTGGCACTCGGCTGTCGAGCCTCACGTTCAACGGACAGAGCGCCAGCGAAGGGGGCGGGGCACTGCTCGACGTGTCGCAACCCCTGGGGGCGACGCTTGTCCTGCGGGTGAAGGGAGGAGGGCGCCGTCATGGCGACCAGGGGGTGGGGAGCGGTGACGCGCGTGGCGCGCTGGCCAACACCAGCATGCGCAACCGGAACGCCTCGATTGCGCTCACGCGCCTGGGGGAGCGGTCGCTGGCGGGGCTCGCGCTCCGCGGCTACGACTTCGAGTACGGGCTCCCGTGGCGCAACGTTGCGGCTGACGGCGTGCGCCTTCGCGGGGCGCGACAGGAGGCGAGCGCGCGGTTCGAGCGCGAGGGGCGCGCCCCCTTCGCACGCCTGCGCCTGGATGCCGGGCGGCAGTCCTATGCGCACGACGAGGTGACGGCGGCGGGCGTGGTGGCCACGGCGCTCGGAGTTCGCTCGACGCAGGCGCAGCTCCTGGCCCGGACCCGCCCCGCAGGCTGGTTGCGCGACGGCGCGCTGGGCGCCTCGTTCCTGCACCGGGGCAACGACGTGGCTGGCCCCGCGGCGCTCACGCCGCCTAACGCGAATCGCACGTTCGCCCTCTTCGCCTACCAGGATGTGGCGCCCTTCGGCGACGGCGAAGGGGCGCGCTTCCCCGTCGCGGTACGGTTCGAGCGCGCCACCGTGCGCAGCGACGCCAGCGAAGCCTTTGGCCCCGCGGTCGAGCGCCGCTTCTCCAACGTGTCGGCGTCCGCGGGGGTCTCCGTTCCCGTGGCGCGCGGGGCGTCGCTGGCCGTGAACGTCGCGCGCGCGACGCGCGTCCCCTCGCCCGAGGAACTCTACTCGCGCGCCGGGCACGCCGGCACGGGGGCGTTCGAGACCGGCAATCCGGCGCTGGAGTCCGAGCGGAGCCGCGGCGTCGACCTCGTGGTGCGCATCGAGCGGCCGGCGCTTCGTGTGCAGCTGGCGGGGTGGGCGTCGGCCATCGATGGGTGGATCGGGTTGTATCCCACGGGGCGCGACACGACGATCGCCGCAGCGGGTGGCGGGACAAAGTCGCTGCCGCTGCATGTCATCGCGCAGCGAAACGCCCGCCTGCGCGGCGCGGAGGCCACGGTCGAGGGAGCGCTGACGCCGAGTCTGGTCGTGCACGCCAGCGGCGACCTCCTGTGGGCCGGCGAACGACGGGGAGGGGCGCTCCCCTTCATGCCACCGGCACGCCTGGGGGGCGGCGCACGATGGGACGATGGACGCTGGCAGGTGGGGGGGGCGATCCGTCGCCTCTTTGCCCAGCCACGCGTTGCATCTGGCGAGATGGCGGTGCGCGGTGCCACGCTCCTCGAAGGGCATGCGGGCGTTCGCGTCATCGGCGGCGCCAACGTGCACACCGTCCTCCTGCGCGGCGAGAACCTGGGGGACCTGCTCTACCGCGACGCCACCAGCCGCATCAAGGACTTTGCCCCGGCGGCCGGCCGCAACGTCTCGCTCCTGTATCGCGTCACCTTCTGATCACGCATCGGGTCCTCCCGCCAACCCTTCCACCCGTCGTCCGTCACATGCCTGATATCGGCCGCATGCTGCTGCACGGTGGCGCGCTGTCGCTCCTGGCGTCGCTCTTCCTCCTGGCGTGCCTTCTCCTGAGGCCGCGACTCCTCCTCCAGGACTACCCCGACGCCATTCAGTCGGTGGTCCCCCCCAAGACCGATGACGAACGACGCATGACGCTCGTGGTCGGCATTCCGTTCCTGGTCCTGCTGTTGTTCTTCCCGGTGTGGTCCAGCTGGACGCTGCCGATGCACGACGGCCACGCGGCATCGTTCGGCGCGCTGTTCGTGAACACGTTCGTCGTCGCCTCGACCTTCAACGTCTTCGACTGGCTCGTCCTCGACTGGCTGCTCGTCTGCACCCTCACGCCTCGCTTCCTCGTGATTCCGGGAACGGAGGGGATGCGAGCCTACAAGGACTATGCCTTTCACTTCCGCGGCTTCGTCATCGGCACGGGCCTCTCGCTCGCCCTCGCGCTGGTGACCGCCACCATCGTGCGCATCGTCCGCCCATGACAAACGGCACGACGCACGCGACGAGAGGCGCGATGCCGGCGACGCACGTCGCCCCCAGCGTGCGCTGGTGGGAGGCTAACCCTCCGCTGCAGCCGTCAGAACTCGATCTGCGTCCCCAGTTCGACCACCCGGTTGGCCGGGATCCCGAAGTACTGCGTGGCCGACCTCGCGTTGCGCGCCATCACGGCGAAGAGCTTCTTGCGCCACCGGGACATGCCGACCCCGTTGGCGCAGATCAGCTCCTCGCGCCCGAGATAGTACGTGGTGTCCATGCGCTTGGTCTTGATCCCGGCCTCCTGCAGGCGGGCGCGAATGTCCTCGACGTTCGGCGTCTCCATGAAGCCGTAGGCGGCCTTCACCCGGTAGATCCCGTGCTGCATCGGTTCCACCGTGATGCGTTCGCTGGCGGGAACCTCGGGGACCTCGCGCGCCAGGATCGACAGGAGGATCACCTTCTCGTGCAGCACCTTGTTGTGCTTGAGGTGATGCAACAGGACGACGGGCGTCCCCTCCGACTCCGACGTCATGAAGATGGCCGTCCCCGGGACGCGTACCGGGCCGCCGTGCCCCAGGCTCTCCACGAACGACGCAATGGGAAGCGTGCGATCGAGGAGCTTGGTGCGCAGGAGCATGCGCCCGCGCTTCCACGTGGTCATCACGGTGAAGGTCACGACCGCGATGAGGAGCGGGACCCAGCCGCCATGCGGCACCTTGAGCAGGTTGGACGAGAAGAAGGCGAGGTCGATGGCGAGAAAGAACGCCACGAAGGCGCCGGCCTTGGCCGCCGACCACTCCCACTGCCCGCGGGCGACGGCAAAGAACAGGATGTTGGTGATCGCCATCGTCCCCGTGACGGCCACCCCGTACGCGGCGCCTAACGCGGTGGACGAGCGGAACGTCGCCACCAGCAGCAACGTGCCTACCGCCAGCAGGACGTTCACCTCGGGGATGTAGATCTGCCCCGCCTCCTGCTTGGAGGTGTGCACGATGGTCACGCGCGGCGTGTAGCCCAGCTGCACCGCCTGCTGCGTGAGCGAGAACGCCCCCGAGATCAACGCCTGCGACGCCACGATCGCAGCCAGCGTCGCCACGATCAGCAACGGGATGAGGAACCACTGCGGCGCGAGCATATAGAACGGGTTCTCCACCGCCTTCGGCTCTTTGATCAGGAGCGCGCCCTGCCCGAAGTAGTTGAGCAACAGCGACGGGAGCACGAGCCCGAACCAGGCCACGCGAATCGGCTTCCGGCCAAAGTGCCCCATGTCGGCGTACAGCGCCTCGCCACCGGTGACCACGAGGACGACCGCCCCGAGCACGACGAATGACCGCATCGGGTGGTTGATGAAGAACTCCAGCGCATGCATCGGATTGGCGGCACCCAGGATCTCAGGATGCTGCACGATCCCGCTCACTCCGATGGCGGCGATGCTGAAGAACCAGGCGAGCATGATCCAGCCGAACGCACCGCCCACGCGCGCCGTCCCCAGGTACTGCACCGCGAACAACGTGGCAATGATCACGAACGCCGCGGGGACGACGAACGACTCGAACCGCGGAGCGATGATCTCCAACCCCTCGACCGCACCAAGCACGGAGATGGCCGGAGTGATGATGCCGTCGCCATAGAGGAAGGCACCGCCAAACAGCCCCATCATGATGAGCGACGTGCGCCCCACGCGGAGCTTCCCGCTGTCGCTTAGCTGGAGCACCAGCGCCAGCAGCGCAAAGACGCCCCCCTCGCCCCGGTTGTCGGCACGCAGGATGAACCCCACGTACTTGACGCTGACGATGAGGATCAGCGACCAGACGATCATGGAGAGAATCCCGTACACGTTCACGAGGTTCGGTTGCAGCCCGTATTCGGGCTTGAACGTCTCCTTGATCGCGTACAGCGGGCTCGTGCCGATGTCACCATACACGACGCCGAGCGCCGTCAGGGTGAGGATGGCGAGCCGCTTGCCAGTGGGATTCGACTCGGCGTGGTGCCGGTGAAGCGGCACTGGAGACTCGCCGGTCATCGTCCCGGTTGTCATCAGCGACGCCGTGGCGGGTGAGCCGGAGGTCTCCTTACTGTCGCCCTCCGCGCTGGAAGCGGGGGCGGATTCTGCGCTCATCGTGGGTGCGTCGATCGCGGCCGGAGCCGGAGACACTGGGGATCGTTCCGTCTTCGCCGTCCGCTCGATAAGACGACGAAAAAACGGGTCACGGCAGTCACCGCGACCCGTCGTCCAATCTAGTGTCGGTCGTCCCAGATTCCAGCATAGCTCCCTGGGTCGTCCCGCGCCGTCACCGCACCATCACGAACGGTTCAGACCGCTGTCCCGCTCACGATCGTTTCGATTTCGCGCGCGGCCCGCTCCAGCACCTCCCGAACCTTCGCCGCCTTCTCCTTGTCGCGGAAGTAACGGTTGGCCGAGCCGTACACGGCACGGCCGACCCCGGCCATGGAACGGTTGATCTCCCCCATGGAGTCGGAGAGGAACGAGGCCCCGAACTCGGCGATCCGCTCGAAGATGTCGTCGACTGCGGAGCGGTTCTGCTCGAGGTACCGGCGCCCCTCGTCGGTGATTGTGTAGACCTTCTTCCCCCCCTCCTCCAGCGAGACGGTGGCGTAACCCAGGTCCTCGAGAAGGGAGAGAGTGGGGTACACCGTGCCGGCCGACGGGGCGTAATGCCCACCGAACTTCTCCTCGAGCTCCTTGATGACCTCGTAGCCGTGCCTCGGCTTCTCGGCCAGGAGCTGCAGGATGACGTACTTGAGGTCGCCCTGCTCGAACATGCGCCCGCCACGCCCCCCCCCACCGCCGCGCTTGCGCCCTCCTCCGTTTCCCCACACAAAGCCGTACACGTCAGGTCCGAAGCTCCACCGCCCCCTGAAGGAGCCCGGGGGATCGCAGTCCCAGAACATGTCGTCCTCCGATATATCGTGAGATGTATCGCAAGATATATCTTTGGCGACGATATATCGCAAGTCCCTTCTCGAACGGAGCCGCTCGCTATTCGTAGCGGAGCGCCAGGATCGGATCGAGCTTGGCGGCGCGGCGGGCGGGCCAGACGCCGAAAAGGATCCCGACCAGCGCCGAGAAGCCGAAGGCGAGCAGGATCGACGTCGACGAGATCTGCGTGTTCCACTGGAAGGCGGCGCTGAGCCAGGTGGCCACTCCTCCGCCCAGCAGGATCCCGATGCAACCGCCCATGAGGCAGAGCACGACCGCCTCGATCAGGAACTGGAAGAGGATGTTGAAGCGCGTCGCGCCTAACGCCTTGCGCACGCCGATCTCGCGCGTGCGTTCGGTGACCGAGACGAGCATGATGTTCATGATCCCGATTCCCCCCACCACCAGCGACACCGCGGCGATGCCGGCGAGCAGGTAGGTGAAGACCACCGTCGTCTCGGCGAACGTGGAGAGAAAGTCGGACTGGTTGCGGATCGCGAAGTCGTCGGGGCGCCCCTGCCGCAGCTTGTGCTCGCGACGGAGGATCTTCTGGATCTCGGCCATCGTCTCCGGGATCTGCTCCTCCGTCTTGGCGAGGACCGAGATTGACCGGATGCGGTCGCTCCCGATGACGCGAAAGCGCGCCGTGTTGAGCGGGACGAGGATCTGGTCGTCGGGGTTTGCCCACGGCTGCGACTGTCCCTTCGACTTGAGGACGCCGATGACGGTGAACTGGATCCCGCGAATGCGGATCGGTTCATCGAGGATGGCGTAGGGCGACTCGAGCCCCAGGTTCTTCACGACTTCGGGGCCGACGACTGCAACGCGCGCCTTGGCGTTGTCTTCCTGCGAGGAGAACATCCGGCCGGCCGACAGCTCGTACTTGCGCACGGTCAGGTAGTTGGCCGTGGTGCCGGTGATGGACGTGTTGGTGTTCTTGTTCATGTACTGCACCTGCATGTTGCGCGACATCTCGGGCTGCACGGCGCGGAACGTGGTCCCCCGTTCCTCGAGGGCCGCGGCGTCCTTCATCACGAGCTTGGCGCGGTCGGCGTCCGAACTGATCCCGCCCCGCCCGAACATCTGCCCGGGGGAGACGGTCAGCAGCGTGGTCCCCAGCGCCGAGATGCGGTCCTTCACGGCCTGCTGCGCCCCGGTGCCGAGCGCGATCATCGCGATGACCGAGCCGACGCCGATCACGATGCCGAGCATCGTGAGGAGCGAGCGCAGCTTGTTGGCGCGCAGCGCGCCTAACGCGACCCGGAAGATCTCGCCGAAGAGCATGGTGTCCTCGTGTTACTGGCGCGGCGGTGCGCCGCCACCCTGCGCCCCACCCTGCTGCCCCTGTTGTCCCTGCTGCTTCTGCATCCCCGGCATGCCGCCGCCGGTCATCTGGCGGAAGCGGGCGTTGCTCGAGTCACGCGCCACCTGGATGGCCGCCGCGCCAAGCAGCGCGACCTCGTCCCCATCCTTGAGGCCACTGAGGACCTCGGTGTAGTCGAAGTTGCCGAGCCCGAGGCGCACGACCTTGGCATCGAACGTGGCCCCGTTCTTCACGAAGACCACGCCGGGGCGGGAGCGCGTGCGCATGGGGAACTCGCCCCGCGGCTGCGGAACCGCGGCTCCCCCCTGGCTCCCCTGGGCGCGGCGTCCGCCAGCGGCATTTCCCTGTTGCTGCGCCATGGCCGCTCCCGCGGCGCCGGCACGTGTGCCACCGGCGGGCGTCGCCCCGCCGGCAGTGCGCCCGCCCGGCATCCCGCCAGGTGCACCACTTGCCCCCGACCGCGCCTGGCAGGCGCGCGCCACCTGCGCGTCCACGCCTAACGCGGCGTACGCCTTCTGCGACTCGGCGCGCAACGTCGCGAAGTCGATCTCGCCGCCCTGCAACTTCTGGCGCAACCCCGCCAGCTGCTGCGCCACCTCCGGCTTTGCCTTCATCGCGTCCGACACCCTCCGGCAATCGGCGTCGGTCACCTCGGGGAGCTGCGCGCGGGCGCCCTGCGGCCCCTGGAAGGGCGCGAGGTCCACCTCGCCCGGCATCATGCGCCGCATTTCGCGCGGCACCTGCATGCGCCCGCCGGGGGTGCCCTCGCCGCGCCCCGCTGCACCCATGCCGCCGAACTGCGCCATCTGCGCCTGGATCTGCGCGCTCACCGTGTCGGTGTTGAGCCCCAACTGGTTGGCGAGCATCGGCGCCTCGCGCACCGTGCGCACGGCGTCGTTGGGGACGGCCACCACGTTCTCGCGGCGATCGACCAGGACCGACGCCTCGCCGTTCATCCCCGGCTTCAGCAATCCTTCGTTGTTGGCCAGGTTGATCAGCACCGGGAACATCGTCACGCTCTGCTGCACCACCGCTTGCGGCTCGATCTTCTCCACCGTTCCGCGGAAGGGGCGCTCGGGATAGGCGTCGACCGTGACCGTGGCCTGCTGGCCGGGCTGCACGCTCCCGATGTCGGTCTCGTTGAAGAGCGCGCGCATGCGGACCTTGCTCAGGTCAGCCATCTTGAGCAGCGTCGTCCCGCCACCAAAGGCGCTGGTGGCCGAGGTGATCACCTGCCCCAGCGAGACCGTCTTCTCGATCACCGTCCCCTCGACCGGGGCGCGCACGGTGGCATCCTCGAGGCGCTGCTTGGCAAGATCCAGCGACGTGCGCGCACGAATCACCGAGGCCTGCGCGTTGGCGAAGTCCAGCCGGGCCGTCTCGTTCTCCTGCGCCGTAATGATGCGCTGCAGGAACAGGTCGTCCGAACGCTTCTTTTGCGCCTCGGAGACCTGCAGCTTCGCCTCGGCGGCGTTGAGGTCGGCGGCGGCCTGGTCGTACTGGTTCTGCACGTCGCGCGTGTCGAGTTGCACCAGGAGGTCGCCAGGGGCCACCTGCGAGCCGGTCTCCACCGGCATCTTGGTGATCTGCCCCGACGACTTCGACTTGACCTCGACGACGTTGATGGGCTCCACCGACCCTGAGGCGGTAGCGTCGAGGACGATGGTGCGGAGCGACACGGTCGCGGTCGGGATGGAGAGCTTCTGCTCCACCTTTTTCGCGCAGGCCGCGCCGCTCGCGGTGGCGACAGCGACTGCCAGCAGGGCAAGGGACGAACGTTTCACCAGAGTTCTCGCGTTGGGGGCGTCCACTTCAGGCGTTGGACGTGAGGAGGAGACGATTGTTAGGGGCGGCACGGCCACGGTCGCCGCCCCTCTCGCTTACTGGATGTCGCGGCCGAGGACGGCTTCGATCTGCGCCTTGGCCACCCGGGCGTCATAGCGCGCCTGGATCAGCGCGTAGCGCGCCGAGTTGAGCTGCGACTGCGACGTGAGGACGTCGAGCAGCGTGGACGAGCCCAGAGCATACCGCTGGTTCTGCACCCTGAGATCCTCCTCCGCCGCGGCAATCGAGGCGACCTGGATCGCCGCGCGCTCCTGCGCCAACCGATGTACGCCGAGATACTGCGTAAGCTGCTGCTGAATGGTCAACTGCGCGTCGCGAAGCTGCGCCCGGGCATTGTCCTCGGAGATGCGGGCGCGCACGACGTTCTCCTCGCGCTGCAACCCGTTGAAGAGCGGGTAGCTCAGCGTGAGCCTCAGCGACCGTTGCGAATTGAAGTCGCCGCTGTTGGGGGCAAAGGCGACGTCGCTGCGATTGGCGCTATAAGTCCCGCCAATGCTGAAGATGGGGAGGTACGACGTCCGCGCCGAGCGCTCGGTGGCGATGGCGGCGTTCACCTGGGCGCGCGCCGACTGCACGCTGGGTGCGGTCTCGGCCAGCGGCGCCAGTGTCGCGCTGTCAATCGGCGAGGACGGGACGGAGAGGAGCGATTCGTCTTCGGCGGTGACCTGGAAGGGGGTGCCGACCAACCGGGTGAGGTTGGCGTTGGCCACGCGCAGGTTGTTGTCGGCGGTGAGCACGGCGAGGCGCGCGTTGCCCACCTGGATGATCGAGCGGAGCGAGTCCGACACCGTGGCGGCGCCGGCGCGCACGCGGGCGGTGGCGGACTTGAGCTGTTCGTCGCTCTGTCGCAGCTGCGCTTCGGCGGCGGCGCGCGACTCGCGGGCGGCGAGGACGTTGAAGTACTGCTGCTTGACTTCGGTGGCGACCTGGAAGCGCTGCAGGCGCTCGTTTGCCTCGGCGGTGAGCTGGCTGGCGCGGGCGCTCTGGACGTTGAACCAGCGGCGGCCGCCGTCGAACACTTCGAGGTTTGAGGTGAGCGAGCGGCTGAAGTTCCACGGCGTGTCGATGCGCCCGCTGCCGCCCGTTGGGACGAAGGTGGTGCCTTTCTGGTAGTTCCCGCCGAGCGAGACGTTGAGCGTGGGGATGAACGTTCCCATGGCGGTGCGCACGGCGGCGTCGGTCGATCGCATCTGGCCGCGCGCGGCCACCACCTGCGGGGCATTGCGCTGGGCCAGCTTGATGGCCTCTTCCAATGAAACAGGTCGGGCGCCGCCATCGGCGACGCCCTGGGCACCAAGACTCAGCGGAGTCAGGAGTGCAACTGCAAGGAGCCTGCGTAGCATCAATCGTCTCGCTTTGTGCTCGTAGAGTCGTTGAGCTCGTCGATGAGCGCCTGGAACTCCCGACGTTGTTCCTCGGTGAGGATGCGTCGGATCTGTTCGCGGGAGTTGAGCTTGAGCGCCTCGACCTGCGGGCGCAGCGGCTCGGTGAGCGCCTGGTACTGGCGGCGTCGGTCGTCGAGGATGGAGTCGACCGTGTGCTGCTGGTCAACCGTCAGGTGCAACCGCTGGGAGAGCGTGGCGAGCAGGTTGGACGACTGCGGCGTCGCGCAGACCTGGTCGCGGTTCATGTACCGGTTGGCCGTGAAGCCCAGGACGCCCCCCGTGAGGAAGGCGCCGAGGAGGAACATCAGGGCGAGGTTCTTCGAGTCCTTCATGCGGACGCGGGATCAGTCGTGCTGGATGAGGTGGCGGAGCGTTTCCTCGCGCTCGCGCCCGCGCTCGCCGCGGTCGAATTCGGACAGGAGCGGGATCTCCGTCTGCGCGTTCATGATCTGCTCCAGCGCCACGCGTTCCTGCGCGGCGCGCGTATGCCACTGCCCCACGGCGGCGACCAGCGCGGCGGCCGCGGCCACCGACACGCCGATGCGGACCCATCCCGGAAAGTAGGACCACCACTCGCGCGCGCGCTCGGCGGCCACCGTCTGCATGATGCGGCGCTCGAGCGTGTTCCAGTAGGAATCGTCGCCCGGCGCTGCGTAGAGTTGGCGCAGCGCGGCGGTGAGATCCTCGTCGCGTGGTTCCCGGTCCATCGAGTCGCGGTCATCACCGCGTACGATCTTCATAGCTGACTCCGTATTTCGCCCAGCGCCTGGCGCAACCTGGCGCGGGCATGATGAAGGTCGGAGCGGGCGGTCCCCTCGGGGATTCCCAGCATCCGGCCGATCTCTGCGTGCTTGTACCCCTCGACGTCGTGCAGGACGATCACGCTCCGTTGCCGGTCGCCTAACGTCTCGAGGGCAACGGAGAGGCGGCGCTTGAGTTCGTCCGATTCGGCCGGATCGCGGAAGGGCGATGCGATCGTATCGGCGAGTGTGTCGGCATCGCGCACCTTGCGACGGCGCGTGATGTCGAGTGCTGCGTTGGCCACGATGCGATGCAACCAGGCGCCGAAGGCCTGGTCGGGAAGGAATCGGTGCAGCGCCCGGTAGGCGTGCAGGAAACCCTCCTGAACCGCGTCTTCGGCGTCCTCATGGGTGAGGACGATCGAGCGGGCGACTGCGTACGCACGCCGCTGGTGCAGCCGCACGAGCGAGGCAAACGCCTCGTTCTCGCCCCGCTGGGCGGCCACGACGAGCAGGTGCTCCCGCTCGCGATCAGTCTGCTCGGCCTCGGACATGATCCGGCGCGGCGGGCTGGCGATCGGGGCGAGCGAAGTCGGGATGAACGCGGTCGTCACGGTGTCTCAGCGTAGCGTGGTCTCCCCTAGAACGCGTCGTGTCGATGCAGTGTTGAACTCCTCGTTCGGCTCAGTGCCCCTCGGCCGACGGCGTACTTCCCGCCAATCCGAGGTCGGCCGCCCTGGCCTGCATGGCGCCGATCACGAACTGGATGTGCGGCTCGAGTTGGACGCCCAGTTCGGCCGCGCCGTTAACCACATCCTCGCGACTCACACCCCGGGCAAAGGCCTTGTCCTTCATCTTCTTGAGAACCGAGCGCGCGTCGACGTCGTGCACGCTCCTGCTCGGCTTGACCAGCGCCGTGGCCGTGATCAACCCGGTGAGTTCATCGACGGCGAAAAGTGTTCTGGCCATGCGCGTCTCGCGCGAGACGCCGGTGTACTGCGCATGACCAAGGATCGCCTGCAGCACGTCGTCCGGGTATCCCCGTTCGCGCAGCAACCGGACCCCTTCGGCGGGGTGTTCGGCGTCGGCGGCGTGGCCGGCGTTGGGCCACTTCTCGTAGTCGAAGTCGTGCATCAGGCCGGCCAGCCCCCAGCGCTCCACATCCTCGCCGAACTCCGTCGCGTACGCCCGCATGGCGGCCTCCACCGAGTACATGTGCTTGCGGAGCGACTCGCTCCGGGTGAAGTCGTGCATCAGGGCCAGGGCTTCGTCGCGCGTGGGGAGCGTCATCGGGCGATGCGGGTTAGGGCGGGGGAGGGAAGGGACAGGTCCGGGCTGGCGCACGCGGCGCGGCGTGCCGCGAGGGCTCGGGAATTCTACTGGCCCTCCCACGAATGGTCGACCGCACCCTGTCGTCGCGAGGCGGCTGCGCGCGGGCCTGCTGGCGGGGAGCGGTGAGAGTTCGCGAGATGGTGTCTAGTGCGCCGGGGGACCACCGGCGCCGCGCGCGCGACCGGTGCGCCAGATGAGGAGGAGTGGGAGAGCGCTGACGAGAAGGATGCCGTTGAGGAGGTAGATCCTGGCGAAGCCGATCACGCTGGCCTGCACGCCGATCTGGCGCGAGAGGATCGCCACCGCCTGCGCCTTGGCCTCGATCGCCGTGGCGCCGTGCGACATGGCGCCGCGGGTGAGCATCTCCAGGCGGTGCAGCGTCTCGGGATCGGTGGCGCCGACGTGCTCGGTGAGGATGGCGCGCTGCGCGGTGGTCCAGCGCCCCAGCAGCGTCGCCATGGTGGCGATGCCTAACGATCCGCCGAGCTGGCGCATGAGGTTGAACATCCCCGTCCCCTGCGCGAGGTCGCGCGGGTGCAGGTCGGCCATCGACGCGTTGGTGAGCGGGACGAAGATCAGGCCGAGCGCGAAGCCGCGCAGGATGAGGGGCCAGAAGATGTCGTTGGAGCCGCTATCGATCGTGAGGCGCGACATGAGCCACATCGACCAGAGGAAGCCAAAGGCGCCGATGGTGATCGTGTAGCGCGCATCGATCTTCCCGCGCATGCGGCTCATCGTCGCCATCACGAAGGCGGAGGTGAGCGCGCTGGGCAGGAGGAGGAAGCCGGTTTGCGAGGCGGAGAGCCCGTGCAGCTGCTGGAGGAAGATCGGGAGGACGAAGATCCCGCCATAAAGCGAGAGCCCGAGCATCGACGCGAAGGCCACGCCGGCCGACAGCTGCCGGCTCTTGAGGACGCGGAAGTTGATGATCGGCTCGTCGATCGTCAGTTCGCGCCAGATGAGGAGTGCGCCGGAGATGAGCGACGTCACCCCCAGCGTGGTGATGAAGCGCGACTCGAACCAGTCGTAGCGCTCGCCGCGCTCGAGCATCCACTGCAACGATCCGATGCATACGGCGAGGAGGAAGATCCCCGTTCCGTCGATCGTCGACGCGCGTTCCTGGTGCTCGGAGTCCTTCACGTACGTCCACACCATCGCCGCGGCGATGAGGCCGAGCGGGATGTTGATGTAGAAGATCCAGGGCCAGTTGTAGTTGTCGGTGATCCACCCGCCCAGGGTGGGGCCAATGGTGGGGCCGACCATGACGCCGATGCCGAACATGGCCTGTCCCACGGCAACTTCGTGCGGCGGGAAGGCCTCGAAGAGCGTGGACTGTGCGGTGGAGAGGAGGGCGCCGCCGCCGATCCCCTGGATCACGCGCCACGCCACGAGCATCCCTAACGACGTGGAGGCGCCGCAGAAGAACGACGAGACCACGAAGAGGAGAATCGAACCCGTGAGGTAGCGCGTGCGCCCGAAGTAGCCGGAGAGCCATCCCGACATGGGGATGATGATCACGTTGGCCACGATGTAGCCAACCGAGACCCAGGTGATCTCGTCGACGGTGGCGCCGAGGTTCCCCATCATGTGGGGGATGGCGACGTTGACGATCGAGGTGTCGATGAGCTCGAGCACCGCGGCGAGGGTGACGGCGATGGCGATCTTGTACTTGTGGCGGTACTTGTCCTGGCCGAGGGCCTCGTACTCCGCCGTGGTGAGGCGAGGCGCGCGGGAGGGGAGGGCGCTCGTCGCCATGCGCCTAACGCGTGGCGACGTGGATGGTGACCGACATTCCCGGGCGCAGCGGGCGGTCGGGACCGCACCCCTTGGTGATCGCGACGCGCACGGGGACGCGCTGCACCACCTTGGTGAAGTTCCCCGTCGCGTTGTCGGGTGGGATGAGCGCGAACTTGGCTCCCGTCGCCGCGCTGAGCGACTCGACCGTCCCCTGGGCGGTGCAGCCGTCGTAGGCGTCGACCTCGAACTCGGCTCCCTGCCCCACGCGCAGCGTGGCGAGCTGCGTCTCCTTGAAGTTGGCGGAGACCCAGGTGTCCTTCTCGTCCACGAGCGTGAGCACCGGCTGCCCCGGCTGCACGAGCTGGCCCGACTCGACCTGCTTGCGTGAGACGTAGCCGGCGCTGGGGGCGATGATGCGCGTGTAGGTCAGCTGCAATGCGGCGTTGTCGCGCACCGCCTGCGCGGAGGCGAGCCGGGCGCGCGCGAGCCGCGTCCCCACCTCGGCGTTCTCCACGCCGGCCGAGGCTCCCGCCAGCTGCTTCTCGGTGGCGTCCACGTTGGCGCTCGCCGCCTTGACCGCAAGCTCCGCCGCGTCGAGCTGCTGGCGGGAGACGATCTGCTTGGCGACCAGTTCCTGCAGGCGCCCCAGGTCGGCCTGCGCCTTCTGCAGCGAGGCGCGCGCCGAGACCACCTGCGCCTCGAGCGCTGCGCGCTGGTTGGTCGCGCTGCGTACCACCGTTTGCGACTGGCCGGCGATCCCCTTGCCGCCGGCCACGGCGCGCGCGGCCTCGAGATCGGCATCGGCCTGCGCGAGGCGCACGCGGAACTCGCTGTCGTCCAGCACGACCAGCGTGTCGCCCCCCTTCACGCGTTCATTGTCGCGCACCCGCACCTCCGCGACGAAGCCGCCCACGCGCGAGACCACGGGGATGATGTGCCCGTCGACCTGGGCGTTGTCGGTTGAAGCGTGCGAGCGACCAAAGGTCCAGGCGCGAATGCCCGAGACGATGCCGATGACGGCGGCGATGGCGACGATTCCGAGGACGATGCGCTGGCGAGTCATTCCGGCGTTAGGCGCGGGAGGGGTGGCGGTGGACATGTCGGTCGGGAGAACAGGGTCGGCAGAGGGAGTCGACGCACGGATGGATGCAGCGGGCCACTCAGCGAAGGGATCGGGCGTCGCCTTCCGCGCGGGCCAGCGAGACGCGGGCGAGGTGCCAGGCGGTGAGGGCGTCGATGACGAGGGTGCGCGCGCCATTCAGCGAGAGCGAGGCCGTGACCACGTCCGCGTTGCCGGCGACGCCGGCGCGGAATCGGTCGCGCGCCTGCGCCAGTTCCTGCTCGGCGAGCGCCACACGGTCGTTGGCGGCATCGAGCTGGTCGCGCGCGGCGGCGAGGTCCTCGCGAGCGCCGCGCACGTCGAGCGCGACCTGGCGTGCGAGGTCGAGCCGCCGGACCTCGAGTTCCTGGCGCATCGCCGCCTGCTCCTCCAGCCGTCCCTGCGTGCGGAAGCCGCTGAAGATCGGCACCGACAGCTGCACGCCCCAGTTGTAGGTGCTGAGGAAGGGCGTGCCGTTGCCGGCCGTCGGGCCGCGATCTCCAAAGGCCGAGAGCGTCGGGAGCGATTCACGCCGGATCGTGCGCTCGCGTTCCGACGCCACCGTGAGCTGCGCATCGAGGGCGCGGATGTCGGGGCGGCGGGCGACGGCACGCTCGATGCGCGATGCGTCGGCGAAGCCGTCGGTCGTGAGGGCGAGACCGGCCAGCGAGTCGCTGGCGGAGATCGTTTCGCCAGGCGCAAGGGAGAGGACGCGGGCGAGGTCGAGCGTGGCGCGTTCGCGTTCGAGGCGGGCGGCCACCTGCTGCGCGCGCACCTGCGACAGCTGCGAGCGTGCGCGCGTGACGTCGAGGGCGACGCCCACCCCCGCGGAGAGCTGGTCCTGGGCGATCGAGAGGAGTTCGGCGGCCAGCGTCGAGTCGGCGCGACGGGCGGCGACCTGCGCGTCCGCGCGCAGGAGGCGAATGTACCCGGTGGCGGCAATGCCAGCTGCCTGCTCGGCGGCCACGTCGAACTCGGTGCCAGTCGCGGAGGCCGCCGTGCGTGCGTCCTTCACGCGGGAGCGTGCGCCGGGGTCGAAGATCGACTGGGTGATGCGGGCGCGGATGTCGGTCGTGATGACGGGACCCAGCACCTCGCCGTCGGGGTCGAAGAACGAGGCGCCGTCGGCTCCCTTGAAGGCGAAGCCTAACGTGGCGGTGTTGAAGGTGCGCCCGGCCTCGACCGCCGAAGCAGAGATGGTCGGGTAGAGGTCGGCGCGGCGCTGGCGTATGCGCGCGTTGGCCTGCGCGAGGCGTGCGCGCGCGACATCGAGGCCGGCGTTCCGCTCCGCCGCCAGCCGCACGACGTCGCCGAGCGAGAGGTGACGAGCGCTGGCGGGAGTGGCCTGGGCGCGTGCCGTCGCGGCGAGTGCGAACGAGGCGAGTGCGCCGTGCGCGACGAGTACAACGCGGACGCGTTGGGCGAAGCGAGTGGCGCGGGCGGAACGAGCTACGCTCGCGGCGCGAACGGACAGGGACGGATGCAAGGCGGACATCAGGAGGGGCGATGACAGCGTGGGGACAACGTCGGGCGCGGACGTGGTGCGCGATGGGGGCGGAGGGCGCTTGGGAGTGGGGAGCGCGTCACCTTGGCGCCGGGGCGAGCGGTGCGGGGCGTAGGGAGCGCAACACGAACTCGATCACGCCGTCGCGGACGGCGTCGGCGTCGTCGCTCATGCTCGAGTCGTAGAGCGTGCGCCGGGAGTACCAGAGGGCGTGCGTGAGGAGCATGGAGGCGACGAGTCGGGCGGTGACGAGCGGATCGGCGGCGGCGAACTCGCGTCGGGCGACGCCGCGGGCGATGATCGTTGCCGTCAGGCGCAACGACCGTTCGACGACCTCATTCCCGTAGAAGCGCATGAGGTCGGGGAAGTGGTGGAGTTCGGCGTGCACGAGGCGGTACATCGCGAGGTACGTGGGGGCGCGCAGGTGGTCCCACTGGCGCGACATGTAGCGTCGGAGTTCTTCGTCGGCGGTGAGGGTGTCGGTTGAGCGGCGCTCGGCGTCCTGCTCGGCGGCCTCGATGACGGAGATGACGTTCGCCTCGACGACGGCGCGGAAGAGTTCTTCCTTGCTGGCGAAGTAGAGGTAGATGGTTCCCTTGGAGACGCCGGCGCGGCGGGCGATTTCCTCGAGTCGCGCGCCCTCGAGGCCCTGGTCGGAGAAGACCTGGAAGGCGGCGTCGATGATCTGTCGTGGGCGTTCCTCGGGGAGGCGGCGCCAGCGTGGGGTGTGGGGCTCGTGGAGGATGTGTGTGGAGCCTTCGATCGTGTCGTCGTCCGTGGGCGCGTCGGGGGGGAACTCGGCGGGGGTCACGGGGGAGGGGGAGGGGGGAGGGGGCGGGAGCGGGAGCGGGAGCCGAGTGCGGGAGCGGGAGCCGAGTGCGGGGGCCGAGTGCGGGAGCCGAGTGCGGGAGCCGAGTGCGGGAGCGGACTAGCGGGAGCGATGGCGGGAGTGCGTGAGGCACTTAGTGACTGGACGGTAAGTTACTAGGGCTTCTCACCACAACCGCCCTCCCGCCAAGATCCCACATAGACGTCTCGCCCCAACACCCTTCCCCCAACACCCCTCCCCCAACGCCCCTCACCCCAACACCCCCCAACGCCCTCCCCAACCCTCCAACACCCCGCCAACACCCGCCAACCCCCCGCCAACACCCCGCCAACCCCTCGCCAACACCCTCCCCCAACTCCCCCCCCGCAACTCCCTCCCCCAAACGCCCCCCCAACACCCCTCCCCCATTCCCGCTCCCCCACCGCTCCCCAATCTCCCTCATCACCCACCCCCCAAAACGACGAGCGGCCGCCCCATCACCCGGGAGCGGCCACTCAACCACTTCAGTTCGTACGACCCTCAGCGCATCAGCGTCCTGGCGGATCAGCGCATCAGCCACCCAGCGCGCCGGCGCATCAGCAGCTCAGCGCCACCAGCCGCCGCACCATCGCCGCCGCACGATAGTCGCCGCCCTCCGAAGCTTTAGCGCGTGGGGGCTAGTGCGCCTGCGTCGCCTCGGCCTTGCCGCCCTCGTGGCCGGCGTACTTGGCGTTCGTGAACATCACGAGACCCAACACCAGGACGCAGAGGGCGACAGTAGTAACGATGAGGCCGGCGAATGCGGCTCCCTTGTCGCTCGTGTGCTCGTGGGACATGGCGGAAATCTGAGGGAGAGGAGTAGGAGTGAGTTAGTCGACGCGTGCCGAGATCATCTCATCATTCTGCTTGATGCTCGGCAGGATGTCGAGACCAGCCGTGATCTTGCCGAAGACGGTGTGCACGCCATTGAGATGGACGCAGTTGTCCGGGTTGAGCACGATGAAGAACTGCGAGCCGCCGGTGTCCTTCCCGGCATGCGCCATCGAGAGGGCGCCCAACTCGTGCTTGTGCGGGTTGCCGGCCGTCTCGCACTTGATGCGCCAGCCAGGTCCTCCGGTGCCGACGGGCCCCTTGGCGTGCTCCCCGCCCTTGGAATAGGGGTCGCCGCCCTGGACCACGAACTCGGGAATGACGCGATGGAACCGGCTCCCGTCGTAGAAGCCGCTGTTGGCCAGCTTCTCGAAGTTGGCGACGGTGGCGGGGGCTTCCTTCTCGTAGAGCTCGAGGGTCAAGGTCCCCTTCGAGGTGACGATGGTTGCAGTCTTCATGGATAGATGAATGGAAGACGAGATGTCGTGAATCGTGAGGCGCCGTGTCAGCGCGCGGCCTGCTGCAAAGTAACAGTTGTTCCTGCGGGAATCACGGCGGACGGACACTTCCCGGCGAGGGCGCACGCCCCGCAGCGCGGCTTCCGGGCATCGCAGGTGCGCCGGCCATGCCAGATGAGGAGGTGGGAGAGCATGGTCCACTGGTCGCGGGGGAAGAGGCGCATCAGGTCCTGCTCGACCTTGATGGGGTCGGTCTCGCTCGTTAGGCCGATCCTGTGGGCCAGGCGCAGCACGTGGGTATCCACGACCACGCCGGCATCGATGCCGAAGGCGTTGCCGAGGATGACGTTCGCCGTCTTGCGCCCAACGCCGGGAAGCACGACGAGCGCTTCCATGGTCGACGGCACCTCGCCGCCGTGCTGCTCGGTGATCGCGCGTGCCATGCCGATGAGCGATTTCGACTTGGCGCGGAAGAAGCCCGTCGTCCGGATGATGGCCTCGACCTCCGCGGGCTCGGCGGCCGCGAGCGCACTCGGCGACGGGAAGCGGCGGAACAGCTCGGGCGTCACCATGTTCACGCGCTTGTCGGTGCACTGCGCACTGAGGATCGTGGCGGCCAGGAGTTGGTACGGCGACTGGAAGTTGAGTTCGCAGTGCGCGTCGGGGTAGAGCGCGGCCAGTTCCCGATAGATCCCCGCGGCGGCGGCCGGTGTGGCGTTCCTCGGGGGCGTCGCTTTCCTCGTACGCCGACGCTTCGCCTCTCCCTTCGCCCTCCCCTTCGCCTTCCCCTTCGCCTCTCCCTTCGCCTTTCCCTTCGCCTTTCCCTTCGCCGCCGGAGCCGTTCGACTAACTGGCATCTGCAGCTTGGGCGGAAAGGGATCGCGGTGCGGTGGCAGGCGCGGCGGCGCGAGCGGGAAGGCGCGCGCTGCGCCGAGCCGCGGCGAAGGCGAGGACCTCGTCCACGTCGCCGGCGTTCAGGACGTCGTGGCGCGACAGCCATCCCTTGCGCGCGATGCCGACGCCGAGGGCGACGTGATCCAGTCCGGCGATCGAGTGCGCGTCCGGCCCGATCTCGATTCGCGCCCCGCGCTCGTGCGCCTCGCGCAGGTAGCGCCAGTCGAGGTCGAGACGGTGCGGGTCTGCGTTGAGCTCGACGGCGACGCCCGATGTGGCCGCCTTCTCGATCATCGCCGACACATTGATCGCGTACGGCTCGCGCGTGAGGAGGAGGCGGCCGGTCGGGTGACCGACGATGGTCACGTGGGGGTCGTCCATCGCCTTGAGGACGCGGTCTGTCATCTGCGTCTCGTTCATCCCGAAGCGTGAGTGCACCGAGGCGATCACGTAGTCGAATCGATCGAGGAGCGCGTCGTCGTAGTCGACGCGCCCGCAGGGGAGGATATCGGCCTCGATCCCCTTGAGCACGCGGAAATCGGACATGGAGGCATTCACGCCGTCGATCTCCTCGTGCTGCCGCAGGATCGCTTCGCGCGACAGTCCGCCGGCGTATGATGCCGACTGCGAGTGGTCGCTGACCCCGAGGTAGCGCCAGCCGCGCGCAAAGGCCGCCTGGGCGAGTTCGGCGATGGTCCCCGCGCCATCGGAGTGGTGGGAGTGGCAGTGCAGCACACCCTGAATGTCCGCCAGCTGCACGAGCGTCGGGATGGCCTCGGCGTGCGACACCTCGCCCAGCCCCTCGCGCAACTCGGGGGCGATGTATGGAAGTCCGGCGGCGACGTAGATCGCGGCTTCGTCATCGATGCGGATGGGGCGACCGTCGGCGTCGCGCACCTCGTCGCTACCGATCGTGATCCCGCGCGCCGCAGCGGCGCGAACCACGTGGGCGGCGTGCGTCGCGCTTCCGGTGGCCCACCAGAGCGCGAGCGGAAAGCGCGCCTCACTCACGCATCGCAGGTCGAGGCTGGTGCCGTCGTCATAGCGAATCGTGACCATCGGCCCCCCGCCGCCCAGCACCTGGCGCACGCCGCGTCCGTGCGCGATGGCCGACGCCACGAGCGACGGCGCGCCGCGAACCGCGGCGACGATGTCGATGTCACCGACGGTCTCGAGGTGACGCCGCAGCGACCCGGCCACCTCGGCGCGCACGACGTCGGGATGCGCGCGCAGCGTGGCGAGGAGGCGTTCGGCGTCGTGTGCGGCGTGCGGATACAGGAGGCGCGCACCGCTTCCTCGCAGGTTCGCGATGCCGCGCAACACCTTGTCGGCGGTGCGCTGTCCAAAGCCCGGCAGCGACGCCAGCCGTCCGTCGCGGGCGGCCTGTTCCAGTCCGTGCAGCGACTCGATGCCGAGTCCTTCGTGCAGGCGGTGGATCTTCGCCGTCCCCAGTCCAGGGACGCGTTGCATCTCCAGCAGCCCCTCGGGGGTGTTCTCGCGCAGCTGCTCGAGGTACTGCGAGTCGCCTTGCGCGGCGGCGTCGCGCAGGACGTCGACGACCGTTTGGTCGAGCCAGGGGAGCGCTCCCTCCGCCCGTTCCCCGCTCGCGGAAAGGAGCGGCGTGAGATCGTCGATCGCCAGCGCGTGCAGTGCGCGAGATGCCGACTCGAAGCTGCGTGACTTGGCGCGCGACTCGCCCCTCAGTTCCAGCAGGGTGGCAATCTCGGCGAGGATGTGTGCGGCGTCGCGCGGTGAGAGCATGGCGCCAATATACGCCCGCGACCGTCACCGTTCCCGGCGGCGTCAGCCGTGCGTGCGGTGATTCAGGCGGTCACGCCGGCAAAGTGCCGTAGCTGGCCGACCATCGCATGCAGCTTTCGCTCCGTCTCGTCGATCTCGGCGGCCGCTTCCTCCACGTCGAGCAGCCCGGCGCGCATCGAGGTCGCGACCTTGTTGAGGTAGCGGATGTTGTTCAGCACGTCCTGGGTGGCGCGGCGCAGCCCGTGAAAGCGGCGCTTGTCGCTCTGCGCGCGCTGGAAGCGCAGGACCAACTCGGGCTGGCTGAGCTGGCGGGCGTGCGCGAGTACCTCGTCGGGGGAGCTGCCCGGGATCGACCCATGATCGCGAAAGCCGTCATCATCCCATTCGTCGTCCTCGAACCAGAGGTGGCCCACGTGTTCGACGCCATCGAACTCGACGGCGACGGAGACGTTGAAGCGTCGTCCCTCGATGTCGACGGTCGTCACGTGCAACTGCTCGATGGGGGAAGTCATGGTCGGCGTGCTCACTTGCCCGGGGAGGATGTATCCTCGAGGAATTGTCCGATCGCGCTGAAGAGCGCATCGGGCCGCTCAACGTACGGTACATGGCCGCTCCCCTCAAGGACGACGCAGCGCGCACCCATCGCACGCGCCGCGGCGAGCGTCGAGTCGGCCGGAATGGGATCGGCCCAGCCATGCACCATGAGTGTCGGCAGGCGGAGCGCGGAGAGGAGGGGGATGAGGTCGAAATCTCCCAGCGACTCCCAAACTGACTGCTGCACGCGCGCGGTGACGCGGAACGGCGTGAGGTCGCGCGCGCGATCGGGGTGCGCGAAGTAGCCGGCGACGCTCAGCTCGAACGTCCGTTGCCGGTAGGCGGCCGGGTCGCGCTCGCGCAGTCCGCTCGCCGCCAGCTCGGCGCGCAATCGCGCGATCTCCGCTCCCGATTGCCGGCGCGCGAACTCGGTCTCGAAGGCTTCACGCCAGGTGCGTGACAGTGGGGCGGGGTCGATGAGGACGAGTCGCGCCGGCGGGGTGAGGTCGTCGCGACGCGTGGCTTCGAGCGAGTACAGGAGGGCGAGCATCGCCCCCCATGAGTAGCCGACGATGGTGAGCGGATGTGCGCCGAGTTCGTGGATCACCTTTCCCAGGTCGTCCACGTGGACGCGCCAGGTGATCGGCGCCGATGCGTCGGTGCGCGAGCGGCCGCCGCCTCGCTGGTCGTAGAACAGCAGCTCATGTCGATCGGCGAGGGCGAGCATCTGCGGGAGCAGGTACTCGTGGTGGGCGCCGGGACCGCCGTGGAGCACGACCAGCCTGGGCGATGACTCGGCACCGTAGGCGCACCAGTAGAGCGGAACGTCGGTGGACGCGGTGGCGCCCTCGGCGCGCGGTGCAGGGATGGGGAGCGGCATGGGTGAAAGCTACGGGCGGTCCCGTGGCCGCGCCTCGGGCAGCGCCGGCTCACCTCGAGGTTGCTGGCCGCCGCCACGACTACCGGCTATCGTGCGGAGAGGAAGGGCACGATGACCCCGGATCGCGAGTGCAGTCGGGAGGCGATGATGCAGCAGTACCGGCACGTGCGACGATCGCTACGCGTGGGAATGGCAGCGGCATGTCTGGTGGTTGTGCTCGTTCCCCCGGCGCAGGCGCAGGGCCGCCGCGCACGCAAGAGTTCACCGCCCCCCGCCTCGACGCTCCCTGAAGGGTGGGTGGCGCGCCTCGATCCCCAGGAGGAGAAGCGCGGTCGGACCCTGGCGGAGGTGACGCTCGAGGGTGACTCGCTCGCGTTGCACGTGGCGGGTGGCCCCGCGGTTACGCTGTGGAACAATGCGTATCACGCCGAGGGGCGCTTCATGGTGTGGGGGAGTTTCACGCAGACGCGCGCCACGACCCCTCCCGGGGGATACGGCCCGTTCATCGGCGGGACGTCGCTGGACGGGAAGGAGTACAACTACCTCTACTGCGCTGTACATGGCAACGGCGCGTACTCCATCAAGCACCGCTTTGGCGGGGAGCTGCACACGCTGGTCGAGCGCCGAGTGAGCGGGGCCATCCGCCCCGCCGACGCCAGTGGCAAGGCGAGCAACGCGATCGGGTGGCTGGTCGACGAGACCAACGTGGCCTGCGTGATCAACGGCACCTCGGTGTCGACCTTTCCCCGCACGCTGCTGCTGGGGCCCGGGAAGCTGGAGTCGATCGACGGGATCTTCGGCCTGCACGTGGATCGTGACGTGGACGTCCGCATTACCGAGTTTGGGGTGAAGCACTGAGCGTGCGCCGCGCTGCCGCGCGTCAGCCTCCCGCGCGGCGCGTCAGCGTCACCGTCACGGTGAGTCGGGCGGTGTCGCGCAGCACCACCAGCTCCACCTGCTCTCGCGGTGCGTGGGAGTAGAGTGCATCGGTGTAGGTGTAGAGGTCGGTCACGCTCTTCCCCCCGATCGAGATGATGACGTCACCGGCGCGAAGTCCCGCCGCCTCGGCCGGCGACCCCGGGCGCACTCCCGTCAGCCGCACGCCGCGCACGTCGGTGGCCGCCATGTCGGGAATCGAGCCCAGGTAGGGCTGGGGGCCGGAGCGCGTCGGCATCCCGGTCTGCGTGGCCGTCGCCGGCGCGCGCACGAACGTGAGGCGCGACGGGCGGTTGCCCAGGGTGCGCACGATTCGCTCGGCGAAGGCCGCCACGCGCGCCATCCCGGCGGCGTTGATGCGCGCCGCGTCGTCGGTGGCGCGATGATAGTCGTCGTGCAGGTCAGTGAAGAAATGCAGGACGGGAAGGTTGCGCAGGTAGAACGAGGCGTGGTCGGATGGCCCCGCACCGTCGCCGATGGCGATGAGCGTGAGCGCAGGGGCGACGTTGGCGTCGTTGACGATCGCCGCCAGCTCCTTCGCCGTCGCCGTTCCGTACACCATCAGCTTGTCCTCGCGCAGGCGCCCCACCATGTCGAAGTTGAGCATGGCCTGCACCGAGTCGAGCGGGAACGGCGCGTGATCGACAAACCATGCGGAGCCGAGGAGCCCAAGCTCCTCCCCGCTGAACGCGACGATCGCGACGGAGCGTGCCGTGGGGCGCGCCGCGAGCAGGCGCGCGAGTTCGAGCACGGTCGCCACGCCGGACGCATTGTCGTCTGCTCCGTTGCGGATGGCGTCGCCGGCCTCCGGGTCGAGTGCATTGAAGCCGCTGCGCCCCAGGTGATCGAAGTGCGCGCCGAGCACGATCACCTGCCGGCGAAGCGCCGGGTCGCGCCCCTCGATCATCGCCACCACGTTGGCGGTCGGCATCTCCGGGGGAAGGCCGGCGCGCTGCGCGACCGCCGAGCGGGCGACGAACGGCTGCACAAAGCCCGGCGTGCAGCGGACGGTGCACGTGGGAGGCGACACGACCGCCCGCAACCGGAGCGCGGCGAATCGTCGCGCGATGAAGGCGCGAGCGCTGTCGTTGCCGGCGGTCCCGGTCCGCCGCCCTTCGAGGGCGTCACTGGCGAGGTAGCCGACATCCGCTGCGAGGCGCGCGCTGTCGGGGGTTGCGACGGGAAGGGAGGCAGCTGACGGGGCGCCGCCCCCATGGCAGGCGCCCTGAATGGTCAACGAGAGGGCGGCGAGCAGCGACGCCGGCAGCCGGAAGCCGCGCTCGTGCGCAGCCGCTCCAGGCAGGGACAGGGGTGTGGCGCGAGACATGGAGCACCCGAACAGGGGAGGGTACGGGCAAGGATACCGGGGGCACTCGGGCCGGTACAGCGGGAGACGGGATGACAGCGCGTGGGGCAAGCACCGTGGGCACGCGTTTCGCCACTGGGGGCGAGAGCGTCCTATTCATCACAGGGAACCCCGTTCGTCACGCCCCTCCCGCATGTCGTCAATCTTCGAGTCCGTCCGCGCCATTGCCCGCCTGACCTGGTTGCTCTCGAATCGCCCCACGGCGGTGGAGGAGCAGAAACGGACGTTGCGCGAAGCGATCGGCGGCATTCGCGGGGCTGGGCTCGTCCTCTCGTTGGCCGAGCTGAATCGTTCGCTGGCGGCGGCGACGCAGCTCGAGCCGGTCCCCGCCGAGGTGCCGTGGCTGTCCGAGCTGTCGGCGCGCATGGCCGGGCACGCGGTGATGCTGTTCGACATTGCCCCGGAGGTGAAGGCGGCGGACCTGCTGGGAGTTGCTCGCGTGCTCTCATCGCCGCCGGTAGCTGGCGACGAAGGCGCCAACTTCGACGCGCGGTGCCGGGAGCTTCAACTCACGACGATCGATATCCGCATGGGGCGCGTCGGCTTCCTGCGGCGCGCGACGCCGATATCGTCGGGGCGCATTGCCGTGACGCCGCCGGCGCAGACCCCGCCGCTGGGAATCGGGGCCGTCCCCGCCCTGCCGGGCGCAGTCGCGGACGGTGGCGGGAAGCGCACCCCGCCGCGCGTCGTGCGGGAGGTTGCGCGGGCGCCGCGGGGAGCGGCGGGTGGCGCGGCCGGCGACGAGCGATTGCAGGACGACGAGGAGGCGATGATGGCCTCGGCCATGTCGCGCGACGCGAGCCCGCGCCTGATCGACGCGGTGCTCCAGCATCTCGACGCCCCGCTCGACGCCAGCAGCGCCCCGGTGGTGCTGGACGAGTATTCGCGCACCGTGGAGGACCTGGCGCGCGACGGCCGGTGGGAGGGGGTGGGGTTGCTCCTGCGGCGCATGGTGGCGCGTGAGGGCGAGGTCACGAACGCCGACGTGAAGCGCAGTTTCGTCATCCATCTGCGGCGGCTCTTCAAGCCGGGGGTCCTGCGTGGCGTGGCGCAGTTTGTCGCGCGTCGACGCGAGTTGCGCGAGGAGATGGCGCCGGTCTTCAACCGCGCTGGCGAAACGGGGGCCGAGGTGCTCATCGAGCTGATGGTTGCCTCGAACGTCACCTCCGAGCGCCGTGCCTTCCGGTCGATGCTCGCCAGGTGCCCGGACGCGACCGAGCAGCTGCGTCACCTGCTGCAGGACGCGCGGTGGTACGTGGTGCGCAACGCTGCCGAGCTGTTGGGCGAGATGGGGGTGGTGGAGTCCGATGCGGCGCTCATTGCCGCGCTCAGGCACAGCGATGCGCGCGTTCGCCGGGCCGTGGCGGGGGCGCTGGCTCGCCTCGGCACCGCGCGCGGCGTGCACGCCGTGCAGGGGCTGTTGGGCGACAGCAACGCCGCCGTGCGACTGCAGGCGGTGCACGGGCTATCGTCGGCGCGCGTGTCGCGCTCCGTTCCCGCGCTGCTGGCGGCGCTGGAGCAGGAGTCGGACCCCGAGCTGCAGCATGCGCTGCTGCATGCGTTAGGCGCGCACCCCACCGATGCGTCGGTGAGCGCCCTGTCGCAGGCGGCGCAACCGGGCGGGCTCCTGACGCGCAAGTCGACCGCGTATCGCCTGGCGGCCGTGCACGCGCTGGGCGAGGCGGCCACGCTGACCGCGCTCTCGGTGCTCCGTCGGCTGCAAGCCGACAAGGATCGCGAGGTGCGCGCGGCGGTATCGCGGGCGCTGATGGCCCATGCGCAGGGGGTGCTCGCCCCCGCCGGAGGGGCGCGCGGCTGAGGCGATGCGTGCCTGAAGGCGCCCGCGATGCGGGCGCCTTCAGGCGCACGGCAAGTGGGCGCCGGGTGTGCGGCGCGTGCGGGCGACGCCTAGGGCTGGCGGTCCAGGATGGTGAAGCCGTAGACCATGTCGACCTTGAGCTTCGCCACCTTGTCGCCGGTGCGCACGAAGGTGAGGCGCTGCCCGTCCTGGTCCCAGGTGTCGTTGCCGAGGTAGTGCAACTCGCCGGGCTTGGGGTTGGGGCCCATCGCCACGGTGGCCATGAGCTTGTTGCCGTCAGGCGCAATCCTGATGGTGAGATCCATGCCGCGTCCCACGCCGACGTAGGTTCCCGCCAGGTCGCCCAGCGAACCGGCATAGGGCTGCGTGGCGCGCGCCTTCTTCCCGAACACGCGATCGGCGATGGCGGCGACGACCGGGTCGGGGGGGAGTCCGGTGGAGTTCGAGAGGACGACGATGACCGCGTCCTCGTCGGGGAAGTAGTCCGAGGCCGAGAGGAAGCCGTTGATCCCGCCGCCGTGCTCGATGACGCGGTGCCCGTTCACGTCGTGCATGCTGATGCCGAGCCCGTAGCGCAGCCTGGTGCCGTCGTTGAGCGACTGCGGCGTGATCATCTCCTGGTACGATGCGGCCGGGAGCACCTTGCCGCCGTGCAGCGCGCGGTTCCACGCCAGGAGGTCGCCCGCCGTGGAACAGAGCGAGCCGGCTGCGTATGGGTAGGTGTGACGCAGGAAGCCGGCCTTCTGCAGCCCCTTGGGGCCCATGTCGAATCCCTTCACCTTCCCCTTGATGATGGCCGACTCGGAGCAGTAGTGCGAATCCCTCATCCCGACCTTGTCGAAGATGCGCTCCTTGACGAAGTCGGCGTACGACTTGCCCGAGAGCTTCTCGATGATGAGTCCGGCGAGGAAGAACGCCGAGTTGTTGTAGATCTCCCGTTCGCCCGTGTCGAAGTTGAATGGCTCCTTCGAGAAGAGGGCCACAAGCGAGTCCTTCGGGAGGTCGCGCACCATCATCGGGCCGAACTGCGGCATCTCGGTGTAGCCCTTGATCCCCGAGGTGTGGTTGAGCAGCTGACGGATGGTGATGCGGTGCCCCTGCGTGGGAAAGTCGGGGAGGTACTTCGTGAAGTCGTCGTCGAGCGAGAGCTTCCCCTCGTCGCGCAACATCAGGATTGCAGTGGAGGTGAACTGCTTGGTCACCGAACCGATCTCGTAGACGGCGCGCGGTGGCGTGGGGGTGCCGAGTTCGAGGTCGGCGGAGCCGTAGCCCTTGAGGGCGAGCGTGTCGCGCCCCTTCACCACGGCCACCGAAAGTCCGGCCCCCTTGCCCTCCTTGAGGAAGGCGCCGGCAATGGAGTCGATGGCCTTGGTGAGCGCGACACGGCGCGCGCCTTGCGCCTGCGCGAACGCTGTCGTGGATGCCAGCGGGAGCGCGGCGGCGAGACCAATGCCGGCGAGCCGGATGGCGGCGCGCCGAGCCCGGCGTGAGGTGCAGGAGTGGATGAGCATTGGCCGAGGACGGGAGGGAGGCAACCGGATTTGTATACAAAACTCGCCCGTTCCGTACGGCGCCGCCACTCCCCCGGTTTCGCCCGGCACGGCCTAACGCACGAGGGGCGGCGCCGCAGCACCGCCCCCCTCCCTGCAGCCGTCCCTCCGCCGCGCTACCGCGCCGTGAAGTCCGTGGCGCCCGAGATGCTGCGGCAGGCCTCCGCCAGCAGGTCGGCGGTCCGATCCAGGTCGTCGAGCGACACCATCTCGTTGGGGGAGTGCATGTAGCGGTTGGGGACCGAGACCAGCGCGGTCGCCACTCCCTCGCGCGCGAGGTGGATGAAGTCGGCGTCGGTACTCGTGTCGCGACCGGCGGCGTGCACGGAGTAGGACATCGTCAGGCGCTCGGCCGATTCGCGCAGGATGCGGTACACGACGGGCGAGTTGACCGACCCGCGCGTGAGGACCGGCCCGCCGCCGAGCTTGTGCTCCCCGACTTCCTTCTTCTCGGGCCCGGGGTGGTCGGTGGCGAAGGTGACGTCGACGGCGATGGCCATCTGCGGGTTGATGCGGGCCGCTGCCACCAGGGCGCCGCCACCGTGCAACCCGATCTCCTCCTGCGCCGTGGCGACGGCGACCACCCGCGCACGCCCCGGATTGGCCGCATAACGACGCAGTGCCTCGAGGACGACGAAGGCTCCGATCCGGTTGTCGATCGACCGTGATGCAATGCGATTGTTGGGGAGTTCGACCGTCCGCGAGTCGATCACCCCAGCGTCGCCGATTGCCACGAGCGCCAGCGCCTCGTCCTTGGTCGCGGCGCCGATGTCGACCCAGAGATCGGAGACGCGCGATGCCTTTTCCCGCTCGTCGGGCTTCATGAGGTGGATCGGCTTCTTCCCGACCACGCCCACTACATCGCCGTTGCGCCCGGCAAAGCGGATGCGCTGCCCAACGAGGACCTGCGTGTCCCACCCGCCAATCAGCGCGATATAGACGAGCCCACCGTCGTCGATCCAGGTCGCGATCACCCCGATCTCGTCGATGTGGCCGGCGAGCATCACGGTCACCTCACCGCCGCCCGCCACCTCGGCCATGCTGTTCCCCATGACGTCGGCCGACGTGGATGCGAAGGGAGCGGCCTCCTCGCGCCAGACGCGTGCGGGGGCCGCCTCGAAGCCCGATGGCCCCGGGGTGTCGAGGAGACGCTTGAGGAAGGCGACAGATTCGGGGGAGAGCATCGGCGGGCGGGTGGTGGCGGGAGTTGCGGGAAGCTACTGCGGTCAGCAAGGGAGCGGCCGATCGAACGGGCCGGGCCCTCTCACCTCATCCTACGGCACCAGGATCGCTCCCCGCGCCAAGTCCAGTGGCGTGAAGCATCCCGGGTTGAACAGCCGGGCCATGATCTCGATCCCCTCGACCAGTCGTGGTCCGGGGCGCGAGGTGAAGGCGTTGCCGTCCATCACGACCACGCGCTTCGAGCGTGCCCACGCCCACTCGTCGCGTGCGAGGGTGGCTCGCGCTTCCTTGTCGGCGCGCTCCAGGGCGAAGCCGCACGGTGCAAAGACGATCACGTCGGGTGCGGCGTCTCGGACTGATGGGGCCGGGCAGGGGCGGGAGTGCTCGCCGGCGGTGGCCAGGGCGTCGACACCGCCGGCGCGGCGCACCATGTCGGGGACCCAATGACCGGCAGCGTACACCGGGTCGGTCCACTCGATGACGGCCACACGCGGGCGCGGGGCGCCGGCCGCCTTGAGCGTCTCGTGCACCCGGCGCATGCGTGCGCGCAGCCCGGCCACCAGCTCGCGCCCCTCGTCCTCGGCGCCGACCACGAGCGCCAGCCCCTCGATGGACGCCAGGACCCCCTCCAACGTACGGGCGGCAATCGTGTGAACCTGCGCCGGCGGGGTGAGGGTCGACGCGATGCGGTGCATCTCGCGCTCGTCGATCGCGCAGACCTCGCCGAGTCCCTGGGTGACGATGAGCGCGGGGTGGAGCGCGCGCAGCATGGCCTCGTCGAGGGTGAACAGCGCCTGGCCGCTCCCGGCGGCGATATGCACCTGCCGGTCGATGTCGAGCGCATCGTGCGCGGCGTCGATGCGGCTGGCGGTGACGTGCGGCAGCCGCAACGCGGCGTCCGGAACATCGCAGGCGTGGGTGACGCCGGCCACGCGCCCCCACACGCCGAGTGCGGCGAGGATCTCGGTGGCGGCGGGGAGGAGCGAGACGATCGGGGCGTTGTGGCTGGCGGCCGTTGCGGTCGCCGCCCCGTCCGTGTCGTCATTCATGGGCCGTCACGCACGGGCCGTCACGCATGGGCCGTCACGCACGGGCCGTCGCGCAGGGGAGTGACCAATGCTGGTCACTCACCGGCCGTCGGGAACGCGAGGAGGGTGAGGACCAGGTAGACGACGCCCAGCAGGTACCAGCGCGAGTTGCCGGTGAGCAGCCAGATCACCCCACCCATGAGCGGGACCGCCTCGCCGGCGGCCCAGCCTACGAGCGACAGGGTGCGCACCTGTTGCACCCGGCGGGCGTTGCGGAGGGCGAGGAACAGCACGAGGCAGGCCGCCATCGACGCCCCCCAGACGGCGCGCGCCCCCCAGAGGAGGGTATTGAGGCCGGCCGGGTCGAAGTCCGGCGTGGAGCTGCGGCGAATGAACCAGACCACTGCGCCGAACATCAGCACGCCGGACAGCATCGCAATGCGGATGATCACCATCGGGTTCATGCTCTGGCTCCTGGGCGGCATTGCGGTTGGCGGGTGAGGGAAGGGGGGCGTACGGGGATGCGGAACGGGCGATTCGGCATCGCTCAGTCGTGGATGGTCGTTCCCGACTCCCGGCGATACACCGCCTTGCCGGCCACCCACGTCGATAACACGTTGGTCTTCAGCACCAGTTCGGCGGGGACCTGCATGATGTCCTGGTCGAGCACGACGAAGTCGGCGTACTTCCCGGGTTCCAGCGACCCCACCTCCCGTTCCATGAAGGCGGCCCACGCGGCCCACATCGTCATCGACTTGAGCGCCTCGTCGCGCGTCATGCGCTGCTCGGGATACCACCCGCCGGCCGGCCAGTTGTTGTCGTCCTGGCGCGAGATGGCGGCGTGGAACGACAGGAGCGGGTTGGTTTTCTCCACCGGGAGGTCGCTCCCGTTGGGAATGATGACGCCGGAATTGAGGAGCGAGCGCCAGGCGTAGGCGCCGAGGAGGCGCTGCGGGCCAAGGCGGTTGCCCGCCCAGTACATGTCGCTCGTCTGGTGCGACGCCTGCATGGACGGGATCACGCCTAACTGCGCGAAGCGCGGAATGTCTTCCGGGTGGATGATCTGCGCGTGCTCGACGCGGAAGCGATGATCGCTTGACGGGGCGTCCTTGAGCGCCGCCTCGAACTCGTCCAGCACCACGCGGTTGGCGCGGTCGCCGATGGCGTGCACGTTGAGCTGGAAGCCGCGCCGCAGCGCCTCCGCGCCCACACGGCGCACCGCGCCCGCCGGGACGAGCGTGAGCCCGCTCGTCCGCGCATCATCGCTGTAGGGTTCGAGCAGCGACGCCCCCCGCGAGCCTAACGCACCGTCGGCCACCATCTTGATCGACTTGATCCACAGGTGGCCATCGTACAGCGCTGACTGCGGCCCGCGCGCGAAGTAGTGCGCCAGGTTGGCCGAGTCGCCGGCGACCATCACGTAGTTGCGAACCGAGAGCTTTCCCTCCTTCGCCAGCTCCTCGAAGACATCGATCGATTCCTTCCCCACCCCCGCATCCTCCACGCTCGTCAGCCCCCAACGGTTCATCTCCTGCGCGGCGGCGATGGCGGCGGCGCGCAACTCGTCGTGCGTCGGGGGCGGGATGACCTTCTCGGCAATCGCCATGGCCGCGTCGACGAGGACGCCGGTGGGGACGCCGTTCGCGGCGCGCTCGATATGCCCGCCAAACGGGTCCTTCGTGGCGGGGGTGAGCGCGGCCGCCTTGATTGCCGCCGCGTTGAGCAGCGCCGCGTGCCCGTCCACGCGTTGCAGGAAGACCGGGTGGTTGGGGACGGCGGCGCTCAACTTCTCATGCGTGGGGAATCGCGTGTCGGGCCAGTCGTTCTGGTCCCAGGCCGCGCCGAGTATCCAGCGCCCGGCGGGCGTGGTTTTGGCGCGTTCGGCGACGCGTGCAATCACCTCGTCATATGAGGTCGACCCGCGCAGGTCGACCGTGGCGAGCGCCTGCCCCAACCCCATCATGTGAACATGGGCGTCGATCATCCCGGGAATGACCGTCTTTCCGCCCAGGTCGACCAATTGCGTTTCGCTCCCCTTCATCGCGGTGATGAGGCGCGACGGCCCGGTGGCCACGATGCGCCCGCCGCGAATCGCCATGGCGTCGACCACGGGGCGGTTCTGGTCCACCGTGTAGATGCGGGCGTTGGTGACGATGAGGTCGGGCGCCTGCGCCGCGGCGGCCGCGAGCGGGAGGACGAAGGCGCTCGCGAGCGTGCGTACGAGCGCGAGCGTGGCGGTGGAGCGATGGCGAGGGATCATGACCGATCGTGGGAGGCGGGAGCGATGGCGCAATCTGTGGGGGCGCGACGCACGCGGGGAGGGTCGCGCCCCCGGTTCGAGTGGCGCGACCCTCCCCATTGTCGCATCGACCAGGCCCGCGACCTACCGCCCTTCGGTGGGCTGCGGCCGCGCCGTGCGGCGCAGCGGGCGCCAGCGGCGCCAGGCCAGCGCGGCCAGTCCCGCCAGGAGTGCGAGGGGGATGACGATCCCTAACGAGGCAATGAAGGCGGCGACGAAGTGCACGAAGTTGCGCCAGGCATCGAGGAACGCCTCGCCGATCACGTTCTCGCCCGGGGTCCCCGGGGAGACGAGGGGAAGGCGCTCGTGCACCGTCACGGTGAGCGTGCTGGTGGCCACGCGCGACTTGAGGTAGTTGAGCCGCCCCTCGAAGCGCTCGATCTCCTCGCGCACCCGCGCCAGTTCACGCTCCACGTTGAGGACGTCCTCGAGCTTCCCGGTGCGCGTGGCGAGCAGCGTTACCAGGCGGTCCTCGAGGCGGCGCGCGTTGGCGGTGCGCGCCGTGAGGTCCACGAACTCCTCCCCCACGTCTTCGGCATTGGAGGTCACGCTTTCGACCTTGCCGATGGGGCGAAGGGTCGCCAGGGCCTCGTCGTAGCGCGCCGCGGGGATCTTGAGCTCGATGGTGGCGCTGCGCACCTCGTTCTCGCCGGCGGAGAGCGACGTGTTGCCGACCCACCCCCCTAACGAGGTGGCGATGCGCTGCACGGCCGCGATGGCGGTCTCCAGCGAGTCCACCTGGACCGAGGCGGTCCCGGTGCGGATGATCATCGACGTATTCGTGCGGCCGGCGCCCTGGGCCGCGGCGCTCCCGCTGGCAAGCGCCGACTGCGCTCCGCCAGGTGCCGCCTCCTTGGCCTGGGCGAAGCCGCTCGGGGCGATGGCAACGGGGGCGGCCGCGATGTCGGCGACCGGCGGCGTGGCGGGGTAGTTCGCGTCGCGCTGTAGAGATGCCTGCGGCCCCGAGTCGGCGCGGCTACCGCAGGCTGCAACGACGGCGACCACGACGAGCGACAGCGGGGCAAGGAAGCGACTGCGGCGGGACATGGTGCGTCTCCGGGTTGCTGGAAGTGAAGAGCGGTTGGTGTTTGGTCGCTCGGAAGAGGAGACGTTCGCGGTCGGGAAAGTTGCACACCGGGGCTGCCCCTCCGCTTTAGCACGCGCACCCTGCCCCGGCGGCGGCTCATCCCTCCCGCCCGGCCGCCCTACCCCGGGCCCATTACCTTTCGCGCACTTCCATCCCAGACGTCATGCACTCCCTGTCGCTCCGCGCCGTTTCCTCGCTGGTCGTACCGATCGTCTCGCTCGCCTTCGCGCTTCCCGCGGCGGCCCAGCGCGGGGGCGCCAAGGCCTCCGATGTCTCGGCGCCGGTGAGCGACCTGCGGTACGAGGTGTCGTTCACGGGAGCAACCGCGGCCGAGCGCGTGCTGAAGGTGACGACGCGGTTTTCGGTGAGTGGGCGCGATCCGGTGCTGCTCTCGCTTCCGGCGTGGACCCCGGGGGCGTACGAGCTGTCGTTCTTTGCCCGCAACGTCCTCAACTTCGCGGCGACGGGTGACGGCAAGGCGCTCACCTGGGACAAGCTCGACTACGACACCTGGCGCATTGCAACTGGCGGGGCGAAGGCGGTGACCGTGACGTTCGACTACCGCGCCGACTCGCTCGACAACGCCATGGCCTGGTCGCGCGACAACTTCGCCTTCTTCAACGGGACCAACCTCTTCCTCTATCCCGAGGGGCGCGACGCATCGTTCGGCGCCAGCGTGACCGTCACCACCGAGGCCAACTGGCAGGTGACGACGGGGATGGCGTCGACCGGCGCGCGCACCTACAGCGCCCGCAACTACCACGACCTGGTCGACATGCCCTTCTTCGTGGGCGCGTTCGATGTCGACTCGCAACTCGTGCGCGACAAGTGGGTGCGGCTGGCGACGTATCCCGCCGGCGGGCTCTCCGGCGACGCGCGCCGCACGTTCTGGGAGCAGGTGCAACGCGCCTTTCCCCCGATGATCGACGTGATCGGCGATGTCCCGTACGACACGTACAGCATCCTCGCGGTCTTCGATTCGTCGTCGATGGGAGGGAGCGCGCTCGAGCACGCCAACTCGCACGTGGGGATCTACACGCCGTTCATCATCGGCAACACCGCGCTGCCGTCGATCACCGCGCACGAGATCTTCCACCTGTGGAACGTGAAGCGGATGCGCCCGGCGGACATGGTCCCGTACCGCTATGACCGCGCGCAGCCCACCACCTGGCTCTGGGTGAGCGAGGGGATCACCGATTACTACGCCGACCTCGCCCTCGTGCGCGGCGGCGTGGTGGATTCGAGTGAGTTCCTGCGCATGACGATGGCCAAGATCGACGAGGTCGCTTCGGCCCCCGCGGTCGCGCTCGAGGATGCGTCGCTGTCGACGTGGATCCACCCCACCGATGGGAGCGGCTATCTCTACTATCCCAAGGGATCGCTCGCGGGATTCCTCCTCGACATCTACATCCGCGATGCCAGCGACAACTCGGCGGGGCTGGATGCGGTGATGCGCGAGGTGTACCAGAGGAGCCACGCCGCGGGGCGCGGCTTCACGTCGCAGGACTGGTGGGGGGCGGTGCAGCGCGCGGCGAAGGGGAAGTCGTTCACCGACTTCAACGCCAGGTACATCGACGGGCGCGAGCCGTTCCCGTGGGGCGCAGCGTTGCCGCTGGCGGGGCTCAAGCTCAAGTCGGACACGTTGCGCGAGCCGCGGCTCGGTGTCTTCACGGCGATGGACTCCACCAGCACGGCCGTCATCGTCACCGAAGTCGAGCCTGGGGGCGCCGCCGACGCCGCAGGGGTGAAGCGCGGCGACGCATTGATCAGCGTGGGCGAGATCCCGGTGAGCGAGGGATTCGGGACGCGCTTCCGCGCCCGCTACGGGCGCGCCGAGGGCGAGTCGATCGCGCTCACGGTGCGTCGCGGCGGCAAGGAGCTGACGCTGACGATGGTGGTGCGGATGTCGATCCAGGTGCAGCAGCGCATCATCATCGACCCCGCGGCATCGCCCAAGGCACGCCGCGTGCGCCGCGGCATCCTCACGGGAAGGGTGGACGGGGCCCCGAACCCCTGACGCCTGCGCGTCCGTCGACCCGATGACCCAAACGGGGCAGCCGAGTGGCTGCCCCGTCGTTGCATCTGGCGCATCGCTCCGCGCTACGACGTGACCTTGTCGCCGACGTACTTTCTGATCCAGCCCAGCACCTCCTGGTACCAGAGGCGCGAGTTCTGGGGCTTGAGGATCCAGTGCCCCTCATCGGGATAGATGACGAAGCGCGACGGCACGCCCTGCCGCTGCAGCGCGCTGAAGAGCGAGACGCCCTCGTAGTACGGGACGCGGAAGTCCTGTTCCCCGTGCAGGACGAGCATCGGCGTCCTCATGTTGCCGGCCGAGAGATGCGGCGACCAGCGGCGATACTGCTCGTCCATGGCCTTCTGCTGCCAGAACGGGGCGCCGAACTCCCACTCGGTGAACCAGATCTCCTCCGTGGCTCCGTACATGTTCTCCAGGTTGAAGATCCCCGCGTGCGAGACAAGCGCCTTGAAGCGGTCGGTGTGGCCGGCCATCCAGTTGACCATGTAGCCGCCGAACGAGCCGCCGGCAGCCGCAACGCGAGTCCCGTCCATCCACGGGTTCCGCGCCAGCGCGGCATCGAGCCCCAGCATGAGGTCCTCGTACACCTTGCCGCCCCAGTCCTTCGTGACGCCGTCGGTGAAGGCCTGCCCGTAGCCGGTGGAGCCGCGCGGGTTGATGGCCACCACCGCGGCGCCGATGGAGGCAAACAATTGGAAGCTCCAACGTCCGCCCCAGTTGTCGAGCCACGCGCCTTGCGGCCCGCCGTGAATGAGGAAGACGACGGGGTATCGCCTGGCCGGGTCGAAGTTGGGCGGCTTGACGATGAAGCCATGCACCGAATCGCCCTGTGCGCCGGCGAACCAGAAGTCCTCGGCGGGGTTGAGCGAGAACGCGGTGAGTGCGGCATCGTTCTCGTGCGTGAGCTGCCGCTCGCGCCCCACCGGTTCCCTCGTGGGGATGTCGGGGCGCACCCAGACCTCGGCCGGGTGGTCCACCGCGTCGCGGAGCCAGGCCAGCGTGCGCCCATCGCGCGACGCGGTGAAGCTTGTGTTGTTGTTCGCCGTGATCTCGGCCGTCGGCGGCATGGCCGCGCTCCCCGACGCCGTGAGCGCAATCCGGAAGAGCTTGTCCCGCCCGCGGTCGCCCGTGCCGACAAAGAGGGTGCGACTGTCGGGGGCGAAGAAGTACGACTCGGCGTTGCGGTCCCAGGCGGGGACGAGTTCGCGCGTGCTGCGCGACGCGCGATCGTGGAGCATCAGGCGCCAGCGATCGGACTCGAAGCCGGCACGCGCCTGCGACGCGAAGGCAATGAAGCGTCCGTCGGGCGAGTAAACCGGGTTCTGGTCGGCTCCCTTGTTGCTGGCGGTGATCACCGTGGGGGCGCCGCCGGCGGCGGGGACGGTGTAGACGTTTACGTCGGTCGACCACGCCTCTTCGCGCCCGGCGTCCTTTGCCGTGTAGGCAACCTCGTGTCCGTCGGGCGAGAAGGCGTACCCCTCGCTCCCCCCAAACGGCGGCAGCGGTACGTCGTAGCGTGCGCCGGCGGTGAGGTCCTTCATTGCGCTGCCGTCGGTGGCCACGATGAACAGGTGCGAGCGCGTGCCGTCGCCCCAGGCGCTCCAGTGGCGGTACATCAGCGACTCGGTGACCCGCGCCTTGACCTTGCTGTCCGCCTGGGCACGGTCGCGCGCCGCGTTGCACGCGTTGTCCGAACACTCGGGGTAGACCGTCGTCGTGAAGGCGATGTGGTCACCGGCGGGCGACCAGACCGGGCCGCTGGCGCCGCCATTGAGCGTCGTCAGCTGGCGCGGCGCCGAGCCGTCGGCATCGGCAATCCAGAGCTGTCCCTGCGCGATGTAGGCCACCTGGTTGCCGTCGGGCGACCAGCGCGCCTCGGTGACCTGCAGTGAATCGTTGGGCCAGCGCCGTGTGGCACCACCGGCGAGCGTGACCATCCATGTCGAGGGGACGCGCCGGTTGGCCTCGACATCGGTGACGCGAACGGTGTAGAGCAGGTGCGCGCCATCGGGCGAGAGCTGCGGGTCGGCAACCGCGCGCAGCGATGCCACATCGTCCCAGGTGATGGGGCGCCGCCCCGGCGTCGGTTGTTGCGCGTGCCCCGCCGCCACCGGCGACGTGAGCAGGGACAACGCGATGGCTGGGACGAGGGTGTGCACTCGAGGGCGCATGGTGTTGGCTCGTTCAGGGGCGCGTGGACCGCGCGCGCCGGGCGGGGGGTGCTGCGGGGGATGCTACGCGTGCGCGGCGGAGGGCGCCCTGAAGCCGGCGCCTATGCGGCCGCACCTTACATCTTGATGCAGGAGGTCGGCTTCTGGTATCGGGGGGCGGGGCGGGAGCCGTCCGACTTGTACCACTCCACCTTCGTGGCGTCGCGCGGCGGCGCGCCGCGTGCCGGCGTGCGCATGAGCGCCTCGATCTCGTCGATTTCGCGGGGGAGGCCGCACGACACCCACTCCACGCCCTGTTCGGTGACGACGTAGTCGTCCTCGATGCGCACCCCGATGTCGGCGTACTGCTTCACGGTCGCGCCGATCCGTGCCGCCAACTGCGCATTGCGCGGCGTGCGAGGGAGGATGTCCAGCAGGTTACCGCGCACGTAGATCCCCGGTTCGATGGTGAAGGCGCTTCCCGGGGCAATCACGCCTGAGTAGTAGAACTGCTCCGGATCGTGCACTTCCAGCCCGATCCCGTGCCCCAGGCCGTGCATGTAGTACAGTTGCACCTGCGGGCACTGCCGCGGCGTTGCGCCGTCGGTGCAGTCGTAGGTTGCGCTCGGCGACTCGATGAGGCCAAGCCGCGCCAACCCGTTGGCGATGACGGCGCGCGCCGAGTCGTTCATCTGGCGTGCCGGCGTTCCCGGGCGCGCGTTGCGTTCGGCGGAGGCCTGCGCCTCGCGCACCACCTGGTACACTGCGCGCTGCTCCGGCGTGAAGGTGCCGCTCACCGGGAACGAGCGCGTGAGGTCGGCCGCGTAGCCCTGGTACGTGGCGGCGACGTCCATCACGACGATGTCGCCGGCTTTCACGAAGCGATCGTCCCTGTTGTAGTGCAGTGTCGTCGAGTTCTCGCCGGAGCCCACGATTGATGCGTACGCCGGTCGGTCGGCGCCGTTGCGCCGGAACATGTACTCGACCAGCGCCTGGATCTCGAACTCGTTCATCCCCGGCTCGATGGCCAGCATCGCCTCGCGGTGCGCGTCCATCGAGATGGCGATCGCCTTGCGGAGGATCTCAAGCTCCCCCTCGCTCTTGGTGGCGCGCAGTCGGGCCACCTGCTGGTTGGCCCCAGCAATCGAGAGTTTGGGGTAGCGACGGCGCAGTTGATCGACGAACCGGTCGTCGCCGTTGAGCGTGTCGCCCGACTCGGCGATGTCGGCGAGGAGGCTGAGCTTCACCTCGCCCTGGAGGAGCGAGTCGAGCGCCGCCTCGAACTCGCCCGACAGGCGCGTCGCGACCTGCGTCATCTCGGCGGCCGCGGCGGTGCCGTTGCGCCTGCCGCTCCACACCTCCTGCGCCGGGTTCTTCCCCTGCACGAAGAGCGTCCAGCGCGCCTCCCCTCCCCTCTTCGTCATGAGGAGCGTGGCGTCGGCCTCGCGGTACCCCGTGAGGTACAGGAAGCCCGGCGACTGGAAGAACGACATGTAGTCCTGCACCGGCGACACCGCCCCCCTGGCCACGAAGACGCCGTCTCCCAGCTTCCCAGCGAGCGCGGCGCGACGTTGCGCGTACTCGGCGAGCGGGATCTGCGCGCCGAGCGTGGCCCCAGCGATGAGCGGTGCGACGGCGGTCGCGACAAGGGCGGCGGCAGCGATGGCGCGCGTTGCGGCCCGCGTGCGAAGGGCGTGGGCGTGGGCGTGGAGCATCCGAACCCGGGAGGAAGGGAGGGGGAGGGGGAGGGGGGGCCGAACGGGCGGCAACGAATCGCTGCCGCCCGTGAAGAAACCGCGATTCAAGCTACACCGGAATAGCCGCTCCGGTTCAGCGGTCGCGCCGTTCGCGCCAGTCGCGCCAGTCGCGCCAGTCGCGCCAGTCGCGCCGTACGCGACGCCCCTACTTGAGAACCGCCTTGGCGATGGTCTGCAGCTGCATGTTGGAGGTCCCTTCGTAGATCGTCCCGATCTTTGCGTCGCGGTAGAACTTCTCGACCGGGTAGTCCTTGGTGTAGCCATAGCCGCCCAGCAGCTCGACGCAGAGCGAGGTCGTACGTTCGCACACCTGCGAGGAGAAGAGCTTGGCCATGGCCCCCTCGCGGGCGATGTCCTGCCCGGCGTCCTTGAGGCGTGCCGCGTTGTACACCATGAGGCGGGCGGCCTCGACCTCGGTGGCAGCCTGCGCCACCTGGAACTGGATCCCCTGGAACTCGGCGAGCGCCTTGCCAAACTGGCGTCGCTCCTTGAGGTAGGCGGTGGCCGCGCCTAACGCGCCCTGCGCAACGCCGATCATCTGCGCCCCGATCCCGATGCGCCCCACGTTGAGCGTATCGATGGCGATCTTGTACCCCTGTCCCACGGCGCCGAGCACGTTGGCGTTCGGCACGCGGCAGTTGTCCAGGAGCAGCTCCACCGTGCTGGAGGCGCGGATTCCCAGCTTGTCCTCCTTCTTGCCCACGGCGAAGCCCGGGAAGTCGCGCTCGACGATGAAGGCCGTGATGCCCTTGTAGCCGGCGGTGGGGTTCGCGTTGGCAAAGACGATGTAGACGCCGGCCTCGGCGCCGTTGGTGATCCAGAGCTTGCGCCCGTTGAGGATCCAATCGTCGCCGTCACGCTCGGCGCGCGTGGCCAGGGCAAAGGCGTCGGAGCCGGAGCCGGCTTCGGAGAGCGCGTACGAACCGACGGTCGCGGCGGTGAGCGCCGTGAGGTATTCGCCCTTCTGGGCGTCGGTGGCGTACGTGCGCAGCGGGTACTCGACGAGCGTGTTCTGCACGTCGACGAGAATGGCGGCCGACGCGTCGACCTTGCTGAGTTCCTCCACGGCGAGCGCGACCATCATCAGCGAGCCACCGGCGCCGCCATGTGCTTCGTCGACCTCGATCCCCATGAGACCGAGCTCGAACACCTTGGCAACGATGGATGGGTCGACCTTGCCGTTGCGCTCCATCTCGCTCACGAGGGGGCGAACCTCGTCGTTGGCGAAGGCGGCGACGGCGTCGCGAAAGAGGACTTCGTCCTCGGAGAGCGTCGTGAGCGGGGCGGTCATGGTCGTGTGGAGAGGAATGGGCCCGTCGCGCCGGCCGCGCGTGGGGGCGCGGCCGGCGAGACGCCTCGTAATGTACTGCGCGCGGCCGCCGCCCGTCGCTTACGTGCTGAACTCGCCGGTGGCGCTGCCGGGGAGCTGGGCACCGGCCGGCTCCTCCCACTCCGCCGCTTCCACGACGACGTTGCGGGCGCGCCACTTCTCCAGCGCGAGGTACAGCGTGGGGAGGACGAAGAGCGTGAGGATCGTGCTGGTGATGAGCCCCCCGATCACGACGCTGGCCAGCGGGCGCTGCACCTCGCTCCCCGGGCTGTGCGAGAGCGCCATCGGGACAAAGCCGAGCGAGGCCACCAGCGCGGTCATCAGCACCGGACGCAAACGATCCGAAGCGCCACGCCGCACGGCCAGGTCGAGCGCGAGCCCTTGCGTGCGCAGCGCGTTCATGTGCGTGACGAGCACGACGCCATTGAGCACCGCGATGCCGAACAGCGCAATGAAGCCGATGCTCGCCGACAGGTTGAGGTTGAGTCCCCGCAGCCACAGCACCGCGATCCCGCCCACCAGGGCGAACGGGACGTTGGTCAGGACGAGCAGTGACTGCGTGATTGACCGGAACGAGGCAAAGAGCAGGAGATAGATGAGGAGCAACGCCACGGGGACAACGACGGCCAGGCGCCCCGTGGCCCGCTGCTGGTTCTCGTATTGTCCGCCCCACTCGAGGAACGTCCCGGGCGGGAGCGGCACCTCGCGGGCAATGCGCTCGCGCACTTCCTGCACGAACGAGCCCAGGTCACGCCCGCGCACGTTGCTCAGCACCAGCGCGCGGCGCTGTCCGTCCTCGTGGCCGATGAGTTCCGGCCCGGTCGTCGAGACCAGCTCGGCCACGGCGTCGAGCGGGACGATTGCTCCTGACGGCGTGCGGATCGTCAGCTGCGCCAGCGCGGCGATGTCGTTGCGCTGTGCATCGGGGTAGCGCACCACCAGCCCGATACGCCGCGGTCCGTCCACGAGTTCGCTCGCCACCTGCGAACCCATGGCCAGCTCCAGCGGGCGCTGCACGTCGGCCACCGAGAGCCCGTACTGCGCCAGCGCGTCTCGCCGGATGCGGATGGCGATCTGTCCCGAACCTTCACTCACCTCGATCGCCGCATCGGCGTTGCCCGGCACGGTGCCGATGATGCGCAGGATCCGGTCGGCAATGGCCTGGTTCCGCTCGATGTCGTTGGACACGACCTTGATGCCAAGGTCGGTCTTGATGCCGCTCTCGGCCTCGTCGAGTCGCATGGCCAGCGGCTGCGTGAAGGAGATCTCGAGCCCGGGGATCACGGCGAGCGCGGAGTCCAGCGCCACCACGAGCTCCTCCGCCGTCTCGCCATTGACCCACTCGTCCTGCGGCTTGAGGATGACGTACATGTCGCCCTCGAAGAGCCCCATCGCCTCCGTGGCGAGGTCCGGACGCCCCTCCTTGGTCACGACCGTCACTACCTCGGGAAACCCCTTCACGATCCGTTCGGCCTGCAGCGAAAGCTTAGTCGCCTCGGCCAGCGACACCGACGGCAGGCGCCGCGTGGTGATGAGGATCGACCCCTCGTTGAGCTTGGGCATGAACTCGGTCCCGATCCACCCTAACGACGCCACCGCGATGGCCACCAGCGCCACCGAGACGCCGACGATCTTCACGCCCCGCGCCAGGATCCACTCCAGCGACCGCTCGTACCGGCGGTTCAATCCCTCGAAGAACGGGCTCGGCTTCTCCACGTGATGGTGCAGCAGCCAGCCGCTGATCGACGGCACGTAAGTGAGCGCCAGCAGGAGCGAGCCCAGCACCGCCGTCACGACGGCGAAGGCCATCGGCTTGAACATCCGCCCCTCCATCCCGTCCAGCGTGAAGATCGGGATGTAGACGGCGACGATGATGGCGATGCCGAAGAGGATCGGGCGCCCCACCTCGACGGCGGCCGAGCGAAAGAGCGAAAAGCGCTCGCTCTCCCGCCCGTGCTCGAGCCGGCGCACGAAGTTCTCGACCATCACCACGGAGGCATCGACGATGAGGCCGAAGTCCATGGCGCCGAGGCTCATCAAGTTGGCCGAGTAGCCGAAGAAATACATTCCGCCAAAGGCGATGAGCATCGAGAGCGGGATGACCGAGGCCACGATCAGCGAGGCCCGCACGTTGCGCAGGAAGAGAAAGAGCACCGCGATGACCAGCAGCCCGCCCTCGATCAGGTTCTTCGTGAGCGTATGCGTCGTCCGGCTCACGAGGTCGGTCTGATCGTAGAACGGGATGATCTCGACGCTGGACGGAATCGCGGCGCGAATCTCGTCCATCCGCTCGCGCACCGCCTTGATCACGCGTCGCGAGTCGGCCCCCTTGAGCTTGAGCACCATCCCGCTGACGACTTCGTGCGTTCCGTCCTTGGTTACCGCTCCCTGTCGCGGGAGCGCGCCGAGCTTCACGACGCCGACATCGGTGATGCGCACCGGCATCCCGTTGACCGACGTGATCACGATCTGCTCGACGTCGCGCGCGCGCTCCACGCGCCCCAGCCCGCGCAGCGTGTAGCGCTCGCCACCCGTCTCCAGGTACGAGCCGCCGAACGACATGTTGTTGTCGGCCAAGGCGCGGTGCACGTCGTCGATTGTCAGGCGGCGCGCCGTGAGTCGCGTGGGATCGACCTCGACTTGCACCTGCTCGGTGAGGCCGCCCCACGAGTTGACCTCCGACACCCCGGGCACGGTGCGCAACCGCGGCCGGACCGTGTACTCCTGGAGCGTCTTGAGCTCCGTCAGCGAGAGCGAGTCGCTGGTGAGGATGTACTGATACAGCTCGCCCATCGGTGTCGAGACGGGGCCCAGCGTGGGCTCGACGCCGGCCGGCAAAGCCCCCTTCGCGTCGTTCAGCCGCTGCTGCACCAGCGTCCGCGCGAAGTAGATGTCCATCTTGTCGGGGAACGGGACCGTGATGAGCGACAGCCCGAACTTCGACACCGAGCGCACCTCATCCGCTCCCTGGATTCCCATCAACGAGGATTCCAGCGGATAGGTGACGAGACGCTCCACGTCCTCGGGCGCCATTCCCGGCGCCACGGTGATCACCTCGACACGCGTTCCCGTGAGGTCGGGAAACGCATCGAACGGCACCCGCATCAGCGCGTACAGCCCCAACCCCACGATCGTCAGCACGCCACCGATGACAAACAGCCGGTTGCGCAGCGAGAACTCGATCAGCCGGTGCATGCGTCAGCCCCCGCGCCGCTTCAGGATCTCGGCCTTTGCCACCGATGCGCCGCCCACGATCACCACCGTGCCGGTGTCCACGCCGCCCAGGATCTCGGCGCTGACCGTCGTGCGACGGCCGATACGTACGCGCACCGCCGTCAGGTGCATCCCGTCACCACGCGGCTCCGACACCACCACCACCGTGTCGCCGTCGAAGGCCTGGATGGCACCTGACGGAACCGTCGGGACCACCCTCCCCGCGGCGCCCGAGAGCTCCGCGTTGGCGAACATCTCCGGCTTGAGGATGCCGCGCGTGTCGCGCACCGCCGCATGCACCTCGATGGTGCGCGTGAGCGTGTCGACCGAGGGGAAGACGCGCGTCACCGTCGCATCGAAGCGCGCCGCGGGGGCAGCCGTGACCGTGAAGCTCACCGGCGCCCCCACACGCGCCGCCGCCGCCGCCGCGTCCGGCACCTGCAACACCAGCGTCAGCGCCGAGGTGCGGCTCACCGTCACCAGCGGCGCCCCCACCAGCACCACGTTGCCGGGCTGCACGTCGCGCGAGATGACCAGGCCATCCAGCGGCGCGCGCACCAGCACCCAGTGCGGATCCATCCCCGGCTGCTCCGGCCCGTCGCCCAGCAGGTGCTCGAGGAACTCCTCGGCGCGTACCAGCTCCGCCGTCGCGCTCTCCCGCGTCGCCTGGGCATCCGTGTGCAGCCCCCGCAGCTTCTCCAGCTCGGCCATCGACACGGCCTTGAGCCCGTACAGTCGCTCGCCGCGCTCGGCCGCGCTCTGTGCGACGCGCAGGTCCGATTCGGCACGCATCACGTCTGCCTTGGCGCGCGACAGCGCGGCGCGCGCATCCATCATCTCGTGCGAATGGATCGCCACGAGGATCTCCCCCTTCCGCACGCGATCGCCAGGCATCGCGTACACCTTCACGATGCGTCCCTCGACGATCGAACCGATCGGTTCCGTCGCGCCCTGGTCGAGCGACAGGCGCCCCGGGGCGCGCCACGCATCGCGCCATGGCGTGCCCACGACCTTCGCGGTCGTGAAGCCAGCGATCTTCACCGACGCGGCCGTCAGCAGCGCCGTATCGGCTGGTGGCGTGGCGGCCACCGTGGCCGGAATGCTCGCTCCCTCGCTCGATTTGGAGCAGCCACTCGCGGCCGCGAGGAGAGCCAACCAGGCAACACGGGGACGCATCACGGATTCTCCAGGAGCGGCGCCCCAAGGGCGCGATTGAGCTCGAGCTGGGCGAGATTCACGTCCATCGTCCAGCGCAGCGCCGCGGCGCGCGACTCGGCGCGCGCCCGCTGGGCCTCGATCAGTTCCATCAACGAAATGGCGCCCTCGCGGTACGCCCCCTCGGCGATTTGTGCCACTTCAGCGGCGCGCGCATCGACCCCCGCCGCCCCCGCCGCCAGTGCCTCGCGCATCGCCTGCATTCCCTGCAACGCCGCCGCCACTTCGCCACGCACGCGCAGCTCGGCGTCGCGCAACTCGGCCCTCGCCATCAGCGCCTCGCCGTGCGTGCGCTCGCGCGGCCCCTCGTTCCGGCTAAACAACGGCAGCGGGACGATGATCCCCAGCAGGCTCGTGTTGTAGCCCGCGGTCTGCTTGTAGCCCGTCACCACTTGCAGGTCGCTCACGACGCCGCGTCGCTCCGCCGCGGCGCGATGCGATGCCTCGTCGGCTGCATGCCGAAAGGCGGCGAGGTCCGGGCGCTGCGCCAGCGCGCGCGCGACCGCCGCCGCCTCGTCAGGCACCGTCGGCGCCGACGCCACCGACGCCAAGCCTGCCAGCGGCGGCAACGACTCCACCGCCATTCCCAGGAGTCGCGCCAGGTCGCCGCGTGCGCGCGCTGCCTCGGTTCGCGCCGTGGCTTCGGTCATGCGCGCGCGATCGGCCTCCAGCTTGGTGCGAACGGCGACCACCTCGGCGACCGCTCCCTCGCGAAAGCGCCGCTCGTCGAACTGCGCAATCTGCTCGCGTGCCACCCGCTCCTCGGTCGCGACGTGCAGCAGCTCGCCGCCGAGCGCGGCCCGCCAGAAGGCGCGCATCACCTCCGCGTCGATCGCGCGCGCGGCCACGGCCGAATCGGCGCGCCCGCGCTGGGTGAGCGCCGTCCCCGCCGTGCGGATCGCCAGTCGTCGTCCCGTGATGTCGACGGGGAGCTGCACCGTGGCGAAGATGTCCGGCTGCAAGACGCTCTGCATGTTCTCGCGCCGCCACTCGAGCGTCGGGTTGGGAAACGCGCCGTCGGTCCTGGCGCGCCCCTGCGCCACGAGGCGCCGCGCGTGCGCCGCCTCGCTCCACGGACCGCGCGCGCGCGCCATCACGACGGCTTGCTGAAGGGTCAGCGCCCCCCCACCCTGCGCCGACTGCCCGTGGGCGGTCGAGACGAGGGCAGCGAAAGCGCAGGACACCGAAATGGCGAGTCTCATGGCTCGCATCCTAGCTCCCGGCAATGAACCGATTATGAACGATGTTAAGCTTTCACAAGCGCCGCGAGGACAACGCCCCGCTCCGTCTTAACGCTGACCGGCGCCCGGCTCCGGCGAGGGCGAAGGGTCTGGTCGCTTCGTCGCCCGTTCGGGAGGGGGAAAGAGGATGCGGAAGCGCGACCCTCCCAGGTGCCCCTCATCCACGCGAATCGTCGCCCCGTGCTTCTGTACGATCCAGGCGGCGATGGCCAGTCCGAGTCCGCTCCCCTCGGGCGCGTGTTGCCGCGCCGCCGCTCCACGATAGAAGCGCTCGAAGATGCGGTCGCGCTCCTCGGGCGATATGCCGATCCCCGAGTCATCCACTTCAAGCACGCCGTCGCCGGCGCGACACAACACCCGCACCTCCACTCGCCCACCGGCCGGCGTGTAGTGCAGGGCGTTGTGCAGAAGGACGCCGACGAGACGATGGATGAGCCGCGCGTCGCACGACACGGGGCATTCGTCCAGCACGGGAATCTCGAGCGAGATGCCGCGGCGGCGGGCCTCCGCGTGCCACGGCGACAGGGCGTCGCTCACCACGTCGTCGAGAAATGCCGGCTGCAGGACCGCCTGCGCGCTCCCGGCGTCGGCGCGGGCCAGCTGCATCAGTTCGTCGACGAGCGACGAGGCACGCCGCAGGTCGTCGTGGATGCGCTCCACCGACTGCCGATCATCGCTTGCCGAGGGTGGCTGGGCGAGACGCGTCTCGGTTTCGCCGAGCATGCGTGCCATGGGCGTGCGGAGTTCGTGCGCCGCGTCGGCGAGGAATCGTCGCTGTTGTGCCAGCGCCCCATCCAATCGGTCGAGCAGCGCGTTGAAACGCCGTCCCAAACGTCCCAGTTCGTCGTTGGCGTCGGCGATCGGGAGTCGCGCCGACGGTGCGCTCGCGTCGATTCGCTCTGCGGCTTCGGCCATCTGCCCAACTGGGCGCAGCGCACGCCCGGTGACGAGCCACCCGGCGAGCGCCGCCAGCGCGACCGCGAGCGGGAGCGCGATGAGCGTGGCCTGGTCGATGCGGCGGTGGGCGTTGGCAAGGTCGGCGACGCTTACCCGCAGGCGCAACTTCCACCCGATGGCCAGGTCGCGCTCGAGCGGCACGATGTACGTGCGCACGGGGGGGCGCGGCCCCGACTGCGCGTTAGGCAGGCGCGCCGAGGCGAAGATGGTGGAGTCGGGGCGCAGGAACTCGAACTCCATGCCGGCAAAGACCAGTTCGCCGGCAATGTGGCGCAGCGTGACCTCGACGTGCTGGTACTCGGACAGCTCGGCGCGGAAGAACGAGCGCACGAGTTCGATGTTGCGCAGCACGCCGTCCTCGTGCTGGACGGCGAGGGCGCGCCGCGCGATGCCGCGCATGGCGACGATCGACACGAGGAGGAGGACGAAGACGCTCCCCGCAAACCACGCCGTCATGCGACGGCGAATGCGCGGGTTTCCCTTCGTCGCCATGCCTAACGGGTTCTTCCCTGCCTCGGATCGCCGAGGCGATAGCCGGCGCCGCGAATCGTGTGGAGCAACGGCGCTTCGTCGCTTTCGTCGATCTTCTTGCGCAGCCGGGCGATGTAGACGTCGATGACGTTGCTCGCCGGGTCGTAGTTGTCGTCCCAGGCGTGCGCGCTGATCTTCTCGCGCGTCACCACCTCGCCGGCGTGACGCATGAGGTACTCCAGCACCGCGAACTCCTTGCTCGTGAGCGAGATCTGGCGCCCGTTGCGTTCGGCAACGCGCGTCCCCGTATCGAGCGAGAGTTCACCGACCTGCAGCGTGGTGGGGACGAAGACCGCCGGGCGCCGCAGGACCGCCCGCACGCGGGCCTCCAGCTCCGCCAGCACGTACGGCTTCACGATGTAGTCGTCGGCGCCGAGGTCCAACCCGGCAATGCGATCTTCCACCGTATCGCGGGCCGTGGCCATGAGGATCCGGACGGGCGATCCTGCGGCGCGCAAACGCCGGCAGACGTCCAGCCCATCGATGCCGGGAAGGCGGATGTCGAGCACGGCGACGTCGTAGTCGTTCATCGCGGCGAGTCGAAGCGCGTCTTCCCCCGTGGGCGCGAGATCGACGGCGAAGCCGGTCTTGCGCAGATAAGCGACGGCCAGCTCCGCGATACGCGCATCATCTTCCACGAACAGGACTCGCATTCAGGTTCCCCGGTCGGCGACGATGGAGTGCATTGCGGGGCAGTAGGTGACCCGTGCTCTTCATCCTAACCGAGCTTCATGAAACCAAGATGAGTGCTGCATCAAGGGTGCGCATGCACGAGTGAACGGGCGTTGGCCGGCCGGGAGGGGTCGCGCAGCGCTGCGAGGACTACGAGCGCAGGACCTCGAGCGCCAGCGAGACCTTTCCGAACGGCGCCGAGACCTGGACGCCTTGCACGTCGCTCCTCACGAGCGAGAGCATCTCGCGCGCGATGGCGATTCCTTCCTGCAGTGCGTGTTCGGCCGACTGCTGGTTGGCGCGTCGCATGCGGTGCAGGATCTCCTCGGGGACGACGACGCCCGGCACCTCGTTGGCGAGGAACTCCGCGTTGCGCAGCGAGACTAGCGGCCAGATGCCGGCAACGATCGGGACATGCGACGACCCGAGCTCGCGCAGGAAGCGCTCGAGCTGGCGCGAGTCGAAGACCGGTTGCGTAATGGCGAACTCGGCGCCGGCATCCACCTTGTAGTCGAAGCGCCGGCGCTCGAGTGCGGGGTCGATTGCGGCCGGGTTGACGCCCACGCCGATCGTGTAGCGCGTTGGCGCCCCGATCGGGTTGCCGCCCGGGTCCAGTCCGCGATTGAGGTTGCGCACCAGGTTCGTGAGGCCGATCGAGTCGATGTCGAAGACGGCGGTGGCGTCGGGGTATGGCCCCATCTTGGGCGGGTCGCCGGTGATGAGGAGGAGGTTGTGCAGTCCCATCGCTGCGCCGCCTAACAAGTCGGAGAGCATCCCCAGCAGGTTGCGGTCGCGGCAGGCGTAGTGGCACACCGCCTCGATGCCCACCTGCTGCTCGATGAGGAGCGACGTCATCATCGCCCCCATCCGGCTCTGCGCGCGCGGCCCGTCGGGTACGTTGACCGCATCGACCCCCGCCGTCTTCAGCGCGCGCACGTCCTCCAGCATGCGCGAGGCGTCCACCCCGCGTGGCGGGACGATCTCGACGGAGGAGACAAACTGCTGTGTGGCGAGCTTGTGCCCCCAGTTGCTCCGCTCTCCCAGCGGCACCGGATGCACCCCCGCATGCTTGCTCACCGCGCGCTCACCGACGGCGAGCACACTCCCGTCCCCCGACGCCCGTCCCCCGTCCTTTCGCTTCAGCGATCGCGGCACCAGCGGACGGATCCCCTCCACCATGGCGCGGATGTGCGCCGGCGTGGTCCCGCAGCACCCGCCGATCACCTTGGCGCCTGCCTGCAACAGGTGGCGCGCGTAGGTGGCCATGTACTCGGGGCTCGCCATGTACATCTTGCGCCCGCCCACCTCGCGCGGCATGCCGGCGTTAGGCATCGCGCTCAACTTGCGACGTGTGCTGGCCGCCATCTTCTCGATCGCCTCGAGGATGATCTGCGGCCCCACGGAGCAATTGAGCCCGATGACGTCGGCGCCCAGGGCGTCGAGCGACTCGGCGATGTCCTCGGGCCGCATCCCGAAGATCGTGACGCCCTCGACGTCGACCGTCATCTGTGCGATGAGCGGGAGCTCGGGGGCCACCGAGCGCGCGGCGAGGATCGCCTGCGAGATCTCGTCGAGGTCGGCGAACGTCTCGAGGATGAGGCAATCCACTCCGCCATCGCGCAGCGCGGCGACCTGCTCCTCGAAGGCGGCGCGCGCCTCCTCGAGCGAGGTGGGACCGTACGGCTCCAGCCGCACGCCTAACGGGCCAATGGCCCCTGCCACCAGGACGGCGTCGAGCGCCGCCTCGCGCGCGATGGTCGCCGCGGCGCGGTTGATCGCCGCTACCTCCTTCTCGAGCCCGAAGTTGGCCAGCTTGAATCGGTTGGCGCCGAACGAGTTGGTCTCCAGCACCTCGGCGCCGGCCTTTACGTACTCCTCGTGCACGCCGCGCACGAGGTCGGGCGCGCGCAACGAGAGCTCGTCGTAACACTGGTTGATGAAGACGCCACGCTGGTAGAGCATGGTCCCCATGGCGCCATCGAAGACGAGGACCGCGTCGGGGTCGGTGATGCGCTCGCGAAGTGCGGCGCGGTCGGAACGTGCGCCCTCGATCACGAGAACCCCACCAGCAAACAGGCGGCCACCACGAGATATCGCTGCAAGGGAGGTGTGGGCTGCGGGGAAGGAGCAACGCGCGTTGCTGTCAATGCCAGGGCACTCAGGAAAGCGGGCGGACTACAGGCCATCTCACACACGGTCGACGGCTCGTGGTCGGCGCAGGGCGCCGGCGCGCCGGCGACCATTTGGAAGATGGCTTCTAATTACGTCTTGCCAAGCGACACCGAACGATGGCGGTCGTGAACTCCCGGTTCCAGCGCCGGTGCACGGAGCGAAGTTTGCGGATGGGGACCGTCTCGATCCACTCGAGCGAGAATCGTGACTGCGCCACGATCCGTTCGAAGCGCGCGATCGTCATCCCGTTCAGCCCTCCAGTGACCTCGCGAAACCTCGTGGCGCCATCCGACCTGAGGTCGGAGCGCCAGCGCAACAACGCCTTCTCACTGAATACCAGGTGCGCCCAAGGGAACACGGAGAGCATGTGCGCGCCGTATGGGTGGAACCAGGTGGGGCCGAAACTGGCGATGATCTTTCCGTTCGGCACAAGCAAGTTGTGCATCTCCTCCAGGACGGCGCTCGGGTCGTTGAAGTGCTCGAACGAGTCGATGCTTACCACGTACTCGGCAGGTGCACTCGCTCGAATCGAGAATCGGCACTTCGAGGACAGCCCTTCGGCCTCGGCCTGGGCGCGCGCGCGAGCGAGAAGGTCTGTCTGGATGTCGACGCCCTCGACGTGTGCGGCGACTTTCGCCAGTTCGAGCGCTTCATGTCCCTCGCCACATCCGAAGTCGATGACCGAGCGACCCCGCACCTCCTCGAGCAGCGCGCTGCCGAGCAGGACTTGCAACTTGCTCTTTCCCGCGTACGCACTTCCGTCCATGGATGTCGGCTCGCTCGGAGCGATTCGCCGCAGCAAGCGGTACTGCACGCCATCGAACAAACTCGCCTCCTCGCACCGTGTGGTTGGCTGTTCACGCGCAGGAATCATACTCGATTCACTGCGGGCCACTAGCAGCCCTGGCACGCACGGTGGTGTCGGCGCGCTGGCCCCCGCCAGCTGCCACCCATCAATTGTGACGACGGTCACTCTCCCCGCACCGCGTAGTACTTGGCCTCCGGATGGTGCACGATGAGCGCCGCCGTCGACTGCTCGGGGATCAGCTGCCTGGCCGAGGTGAGCGACATGCCTAACGCATCCACCGGGAGGAGCCGGAAGACCACGTCGTGGTCGTCCAGGTCGGGGCAGGCGCCGTATCCCCACGAGTAGCGCTTCCCGCGGCCCGCGGGGACGCCCAGCTCGGCGCGTATGCGGCGGTGAAGCCACTCGGCCGTCGCTTCTGCCGCCTCCACCGAAAGCCCATGGGAATAGAACGCCTCGGTGTACTCGCCCTTCGCCTGCAGCTCCTCGAACCGGCGCGTGGCGGCGTCGCCGACGGTGACCACCTGCAAGGCGATCACGTCCACGTCGCCCGACTCGACCGAGCGGAAGTAGTCCGCCAGGCACAACCGGTCGCGCCCTTCCTGCCGCGGGAAGTGGAAGCGCGCCACCTCACGCAACGATCCGCCGTCGGCCTCCCACGCGTCGGGGTCGTACACGATCACCTCGTTGCCGCTGGACTGTACGGGGAAATACCCGTAGGCGGCCTGCGGGACGAGCCAGCCATCGCGCTCGGCCTCGCCCTTGAGGCGAGCGAGCACCGGCTCGAACTCCGTGCGCACGGTGTGCTCGTACGCCTCGCCCGAGCCGCGCGCCCCCCATTGCAGGCGGTACAGCTCGTCGAGATCGAGGAGGTCGAGCACCTCGCCTAACGGGATGTCGCGCAACAGGCGCGTGCCAAGGAAGGGGGCCTCGGGAATGGCATGATCCGCGGAGACGCTCGATCGCTCCCCGCCCGCATCGCCGCGGGCAACGTCCTTCCCCACGCCGCTGTGCAGGAAGACGTCGGCGCGTGCGTCCGCCAGCTGCTTGGCGACGAATCCCGCGCGCTGCGCCGGGTCCTGGAGCCGGTCCATCGTCTCCAACCCCTCGAACGCGTCCTTGCAATAGAAGACGCCGGCATCGAAGGGGCGCTCCCCATCGACGAAGAGCGCGCGCCGCCCGAAACGCCGGTTGATCGCCGCCCCCCCGATGAGCACCGGCAGCTGCACACCGCGGCGATCCAGCTCCTGCACGCACATCGGCATCTGCTTCGACGTGCTCACCAGGAGCGCCGACAACCCGATGGCATCGGCCTTCACCTCGAGCGCCTTCTCGATGATCGTGTTGACCGGGACCTGCTTCCCCAGGTCGTACACGGTATACCCGTTGTTGGAGAGGATCGTGTTGACGAGCGACTTGCCGATGTCGTGCACGTCGCCGTACACCGTCGCCAGCACCACGCGCCCCTTGGTGTAGCCCTCCTGCTTCTCGAGGAACGACTCGAGGTGCTTCACCGCCTTCTTCATCACCTCGGCCGATTGCAGCACGAAGGGAAGGATGAGTTCTCCCGCGCCGAACTTGTCGCCCACCTCCTTCATCGCCGGGAGCAACACCTCGTTGAGCACCTGCACCGGCCGCTCGCGCACCCCCGCCGCATCCAGCGCCTCCTCGATCCCCTCCTTCTTGCGGTGCACGACCATCCAGTGCACCCGCGCTTCCGGCGTCATTCCCTCGGTTGGGTCGGCGCGCAGCGCCACTCCCGTCTCCCGTCCCTCGTCTCCCGTCCCCTTGTCGAAGTGTTCGATGAATCGTTGCAGCGCATCCGGGCGCTTGTTGAACACGAGGTCGTCGGCGAGCGCGCGTTCCGCCGCCGAGATCTCCGCGTAGGGCGTGACGTGCGCCGGGTTGACGATGGCGGCATCGAGCCCGGCCTGCACGCAATGGTGCAGGAAGACCGAGTTCAGGACGGCGCGCGCCCCAGGGGCCAGCCCGAAGCTCACGTTGGAGACGCCGAGGATCGTGAGCACGCCCGGCAATTCGCGCTTGATGAGGCGGATGCCCTCGATGGTCTCGTGCGCCGAGTCGATCCACTCGACGTCGCCGGTAGCAAGGGTGAAGGTGAGGGCGTCGAAGACGAGGTCCGACGGCTGCATGCCGTACTCGCCCACGACGATGTCGTGGATCGCGCGCGCCACCTCGAGCTTCCGCTCCCGCGTGCGCGCCATCCCGACCGGGTCGATCGTGAGGGCCACGAGGGCGGCGCCGTGCGTGATGGCCATGGGGACGATCGCGTCGATGCGGGCGCGACCGTTCTCCATGTTGATCGAGTTGATGATCGCCCGCCCCGGAACGTGCTCGAGCGCCGCCTTGATGACGCCCGCCTCGGTCGAGTCGATCATGAGCGGCGTCTCGACCGACATCGACAGGAGCTTCGCCACGGTCGCCATCTGCGCCGCCTCATCCGCCCGCTCGGTGAGGGCAACGCAGACGTCGAGGACGTGGGCCCCCGACTCGGCCTGTTCGCGCGCGACCTCCACGATCCCCTCGTAATCATCCGCCAGGAGCAAGCGCTTGACCTTGCGTGACCCCTGGGCGTTCACCCGTTCGCCCACGAGGAGCGGGGGGGGCGACTGGTGCAGGGTGATCGCGCGCATGGCGGAGGAGGCGCGCGGGACGTGGTGATGAGCGCGCGGCGAGCCGGTGGCGCCGGAGGCTGTCGTCGCGAACGGCGCTCGCACCCCCAGCGCGTCCACCGCGTCGTTGATCGCCTTGAGGTGCTCCGGCGTCGTCCCGCAGCACCCTCCCACGATCCGCACCCCGAAGTCGCGCACGAACTCCCCCAGCATCGCCGCCATCGCCGCCGGCTCCAGCGGGTATACCGCGTCTCCCGTCCCGGTGTTCAGCGGCAATCCGGCGTTTGGAACCACCGAGACCGGGCGCGTCGCGTGCTGCGACAGATAACGCACCGGCTCGCGCATGTGCTCGGGCCCTGTGGAGCAGTTGAGCCCGATCACGTCCACGCCTAACGACTCCAGCGTCGTCATCGCGCTGGCAATGTCGGTCCCCAGCAGCATGCGCCCGCTGGTGTCGAGCGTGACCTGCGCCTGCACCGGGAGGCGCCAGCCGAGTTCGCGGAACAGGCGCGCGAAGCCGGCCAGCGCCGCCTTCACCTCGAGGATGTCCTGCGACGTCTCCACCAGCAGGACGTCCACCCCACCTTCCACGAGGTACTTCGCCTGCCAGTAGAAGTCGTTGCTCAACGCCTCGAACGTCACGTTGGAGAGCGCCGGGTCGCTGCTCGACGGGAGCATCCCGGTGGGCCCGATCGACGCGGCGACGAAGCGCGGACGCTCGCTGGTGGCGTACGCATCGCACGCCGCTCGCGCCAGGCGGGCCGCCGCCACGTTGATCTCGCGCACCTTGTCCCCCAACCCCCACTCCTCCAGGCGGCGCGGCGTCGACTGGAAGGTGCACGTCTCCACCACATCGCTCCCCACCGCGAGGAACGACTCGTGGATCGCCTGGATCACATCGGGGCGCGTCAGCACCAGGTGGTCGTTGCACCCCTCGAGCGACTTTCCGCCGTAGTCTTCCGCGGTCAGGTGATAGCGCTGGATGTTGGTCCCCATCGCGCCGTCATACACGAGCACCCCGCGCGCCAGCGCGTCCAGGTAGCCGGAGCGAACGGGGAGGTGAAAGGCGTTGGCGATGTTCGGCGTGGAGCGGGCGTCGTCGGACAAGGCGATCCTCGAAAAAAAAAGAGCCCAGGGCTGAAGGGCGCCGGGCGGGCGCTTTAGCGAGTTGTTTTACGTGGCCGCAATTTGCCGGGAAATCGCCACGATCATGCAATTGTCACAGGACGCGGCCAGGAGTCGCTCAACGCCCTGCGTATGGAGGAATAGCGAATGGGGGCGCCGCCGACAAGCGCGCCCTCTCGACGCGCGGCGTCTCAACGGCGCGCGGCGCCTCAACGGCGCGCGGCGCCTCGACGGCGCGCGATCCCCTACGGCAGCTTCGGGGCGCGCCGCTCGGGCGGGGTGTCGAATCGCACGCGACCGCTCTCCCGCGCCCGCGCGCGCACGTACTGCGCGAGCGCCGCCAGTCGTTGGCGTTCCAACGGAAGCGCGAGATCGGCCAGGGTCTGGCGCGCGATCCCGTGGGCGAGTGCGAGGTTCGCCGTCTGGTCGCTCGTCGTGCGGTAGAGGACGAAGGCTCCCCCCGAGGCCAGCGGGATCCGCGCCGCCGCTTCGCCACCGTCAGGCGCCACCGAGTCGCGATCGATCACGACCAGGAGCGGCGGGACCGTCTGCGCCAGTTCCTCCGCCTCGGCCACCGAGTGCGTGACCTGCACCTTGTGCCCGGCGCCGGCCAGGAGTTGCGCCAGCCCCTCGAGCAGTGCGTCGTCGCTCCCGATGAGGAAGAGCATCGCTCAGCGCCCCTCCACCAAGCGCTCGACCGCCGACGGCGATAGCCCCGCGACCTCGACAACCTTGGATCGCGAGGCGTCGCCGGCAACGATTCGGATCATGCGGCGCGGGACGTCGAGCACGTCGGCCAGAAACTTCACGAGGGCCTCATTGGCCGCCCCTTCGACGGGCGGCGCCTGCAGTCGCACCTTGAGCGCTCCTTGCTGGACGCCCGCGAGCTCCGTTCGCGAGGCGCGTGGCTGCACGCGCACGGGGAAGCGTACCGCCCCCGCACGCTCTTCCACCGTGACCGCGCTCACCTTGCCGGCGCCCGCCGCCTTGGCGGCATGGGTCACGTGAGCCCTACCAGGACCCGTTCCAGGAGCCCCAGCAGCAGATAGGCGATGATCGGTGTGATGTCCACCATGCCCAGCGTTGGCACCACCTGACGCAACGGGCGCAGGATTGGCTCGGACAGCGTGAAGGCCCACCGAACCCACGGGGAGTACGGCGACACGCGCACCCAGGAGCAGACCACGCGCACGATGAGCGCCAGTCGCAGCACCGCGAACGTCCACTGGATCAGCATGCGCAGGATCCCGCGCGACCCCGTCTGGGAGGCGAAGTAGAACGCCCCCGCCTGCTCGCGCACGAAGTCGAACAGCGACAGGAAGACGATCCCGCCCAAGACGACGATCGCCAGCGACCACCACGGCGCGTTGCTCGGCAGCCCCCCCGCCCGGACGATCTGGCGCTCCACCGGCGCCATCAGCGGCTCCACGCTCTCGCGAAAGAAGCGGGCAACCTTTCCGAACGGGTTGAGACGTCGCGTGCGGACCAGCCAGTCGATCAGGCACACGAGCGCGAGCGCCGCCCCGGCGCCAAAGAGGGCGAGGCTGAGGATGCGGCGGACTGCGTCGAGGGCAAGGAGAAACGAAGGCACGATGAATTCTCGCGGATCGCAGCGGGGGCATCAAGCGCGCCGTCGACGCACGCGCACGGTCAGGAGCGGCTGCACCGAATGCCACGGAGGTGGCCGAGTCAGACGGGACGCTCGGGTTTGAAGATCAGCTTGAGGACTCGTGCTACCCCGGAGAGTCGCTGCAGGATCGACCGACCGTGCGCCAGGCGCAGGTAGGCGTCGCCGCGCGCCGCGGTGTCGTCGCCGTAGCCAAACCACCACGGCTGCCGCCACCCGGTGAACAGGTCATCTACCACGGTCTGCGTGCGCACGCACTCCTCCAGCCCCAACACGCCGTGCGCCCGCCCGGAGCCGCTCGCCTTCATGCCGCCGTGCGGCACCTCGGCCACTCCCGCAATCAACGTCACGTCGTTGATCACCACCGTCCCCGCCTGCAACCGCGACGCGATGCGCTGCGCGCGGCCGCGGTTGCGGCTCCACACGCTCGCGCTCAACCCGAATGGCGACGCATTTGCCAACGCGATTGCTTCCTCGTCGTCGCGCACCGCGACGATGGGGAGGAGGGGGCCGAACGTTTCCTCGTGCAGCGCTCGTGCAGCTGGCGGAACATCGAGCAGGAGCGTGGGCGGAAAGACGCCGCCAGAGGCCTGGTGCCCGGGGCGACCCTCGCCCCAGGCGCGCCACGCCCGCGCCCCGCGCGCCGTGGCGTCGTCGCGCTGCGATGCCAGCACCGACTCCTGCGAGTGCTGGATGAGCGCCCCCACGTCGTACGTCCCGCCGCCGGCGCTCCTCGGCAGCAGGGCGCCAACTCGCTGCTGCAGCGCTGCGACGAAGCGGTCGTGGATCGACGCGGCGACGAAGACCCGCTTTGGCGCCACGCACGTTTGCCCGGCGTTGGCAAAGCGCCCCCACGTGAGCCCGCTCGCCGCGTGCTCCACGTCGGCGTCGTCGCACACGATGGCCGGATCGCTCCCGCCCAGTTCGAGCGCGCAGGGAATGAAGCGCTCAGCGCATGCCACGGCGACGCGGCGTCCGGTGGCCACCGAGCCCGTGAAGAAGACCTTGTCGACGTCCGCCGACACGAGGGCCGCCCCCACCGCGCCGTCACCGGGGAGCACCTGCATTGCGCCTGGCGGGACGCCGGCTTCGTGCAGCAGCTCGCCCAGCAGCACCGCGCACGCAGGCGTCAGCTCGGACGGCTTGAGGATGACCGCGTTGCCCGCCACCAGCGCCGGGATGACGACCCCCGCCGGGAGCATGAACGGGTAGTTCCACGGCGCAATGACGGCCACCACGCCGTAGGGAACGTGCGAGATCGTGATGCGCTTGCGCCACAGCGCGAGCGTCGATGAGGTGAGGTGGCGGGGAGCCAGATGGCTCGGCGCCAGGCGCGCGTAGAAGCGCGCCAGGTCGAGCGACGTCGCGACCTCGGCCATTGTCGCTTCGGGAACCGGCTTCCCGTTCTCGCGGGAGATGAGCGCAGCCACCTCTTGTCGACGCTCGAACAGTCGTTGGCGAAAGCGCTCGACGATGGCTGCCCGCGCATCGGTGCCTAACGCCTGCCATGCGGGCTGGGCGGCGCGCGCCGCTGCCACGGTACGCGAGACTTCACCGGCGAGGCCGTCGCCGGCGAGACCGTCGCTCGGGGATGTCTCGGTTCCCATGGCGCGCGCTCCGCTCATGTGCCATCCTCCGCCTGCAGTGACGGCTGCAACGCCCGGCGCTTCAGCCAGGGCGCGAGCCACGTGGCCAGCGCTGCACCCAGCAGCACTCCTCCCCACTCGATCGGTGATGCTGGGGCAAAGTGCGCGGCCCACGGGATCACGGCCAGCCCGGCGGCCACACTCGCGACGGGGAGAAACGAGAGGGTGCGGCCGCGGCTGCCTGTCGTTGTCGGCCCCAGTCGCGCCAGCGCCCCCCAGAGGGCGCACGGAAAGACCAGCGCGCCAAGCCACACCGCCGACCACCACACGTCGTGCGCTTCCATGGGATGCTCGAACGGCAGGAGCATCGACCAGCCGAGCGCGACCGAGAACGGCACCAGTCGCTCCACCGTCCCCGAGGGCCTCGAGACGCGCATACGCCACCCGTCGCGTTGCAGCTGCGCCTCCGCCGTCACGTTCTCTCCGGCGCCGCCCAGCGCACCGGCAACGGCGGCCGAGGGGGTACGCAGGCGCAGGTATCGCGTGCGCAAGCTGGCGCGAAAGACGAAGCGCTCGCCGCTCGCCCCCAGGAGAAACAGCTCCCAGCGCTCGCCACCGATGCGCGCTATAGCCGAGGTGCGCTGCGGTGCATGCCCACTCAGGAACTCGATGCGTGGCACGGCCTCATAACGGAGATAAGCGGTGCGCACCGAGTCGGGGATGGCGATGAGGCCGTACGGAATGGGGATGCGGTTCACGGCGAACGTGGCGAGGTGACCGGAGTACGGCTCGAACTGCTGGTGCTGCGGCGTCCACTGCCCCCACAGCAGCATGCGCGGGAGCGCGGGACGCAGGAGCCAGGCGGTGGCCGCCATGATCAGCAGCGCAGCGGCCGCGAAGCCCATCGACGCGCATTGCGCCTGACGGCGTTCCGACGCGACCAGGGGACGCCAGTGCGCCATGGTCCACGCCCCGATCGCCCCGCCGAGCGTGTTGGTGAGCAGGTCGGAGATCGTCGCATCGCGGCCGGCGATCACCGCGAACTGCAAGCTCTCGATCGCCAGCGACGTCGCCAAGCAGGTGACAATCGCCTGTCGCCACGACATCCCCGCAAACGCCAGCGCCCAGCCCAGGGGGAGAAAGAGCGCGACGTTCAGGATCACGTCGACCGTTCCCAGGCTCCCGCACACCAGGCAGAACATGGGAGTCGAGGCCTCGGCAATCGTCCCCGGCGACAGCGTCGCCATGGCGATGCCGCCCAGGACCACCAGTGCGGGGAGCGAGCGCGCCAGGCGAGTCACGCGAAGCTCGTCACGGGCGCCTGGGGTTTGCCACGCGGTTGGGGGCGAGCGCGCGGCAGCTCGCTCCCCCGTCGTCGCCCTCACCGGGGGCGCGCAGGTGCAATACCATCGCCCGGTCCGAGACCGAGTGCACGACGTCGAAGTCGCGACAGGCGCGCGCCAGCAGGTCGTTGTGCAGCCATTGCCAGACGCCCACCGGGGCCACGATCGCGTACGCGACCTCGCGCGCGCGCAGATACGCCGCCAGCGAGTCGGGGTGCTCGCGCAGGGCGCGGTCCTCGTTGATGGTGCGACGCCCCGTATGCCAATAGAACGCACGCTCCTTTGACGTGAAGAGGCGCGCCGTGGGCGGAGTTGAATCGCGCACCCAGGCGGCGAGGCGCATCGACTCCCGTTCGTCGGGCGACAGGCACGTGGGAGCGTCGACCGGGTGTGAGCGGTCACACGCGCGCATCGCGGCGACGGCCCGCGCATCGCGCGCCAGCGCTCCCGCCAGCAGCAACGCGGCGATGGCCGGGACCACCCAGCGGCGGACCGACGGAAGCCATCGCTCGCCGCACCATGCGCACCCCGCCAGCAGCAACGTGAACAGCAGCGCCGTCACCGGCGTCAGGAAGCGCGGCGTGGCGTGGCGCCACACGAGCAGGAGCGCCGCGTACGCGGCGAGGAAGGCGACGAGGGCGGGCCAGCGCCGGCGCAGGACGCCAACACCCGCGGCACCGAAGCCGAGCGTCGCGACCAGCCACGCCACGTTGTCCACGCGCGTTCCCGGGACGACTGCCAGCGCCAGGGCGTCGGGGAGCATGCGCAGGAGGTACAGCCGCGCGCGTCCGGGCATGCGCCCGAGCATCTCCAGAAGGAACGACCGCCCCGCGTCGCGCCCGCGCGCACCGATGTCGGCAATGTAGAGGCGGCGGCTTCCAGGGTCTGGCGCGGCAAACGTCCACGCCAGCCATCCGCCGACGGTGACGAGCGCGACGCTGCCAAACCAGACGGCGCGTCGATAGCGCCCTCGCGCGACCCAATAGGCAAAGAGCGCCGGGATGAAGACGACTCCCGCCGTCCGGGTCAGCGCCGCGAGGTAGACCGCAATCCCCGCCAGGAGCGCGTAGCGCGGCGACTCATCCTCGCGCACCAGCGCCCAGAGCGCGAGCGTCACCAGCAGGGTGAAGGGTGCCTCGGCCATGAGGTTCCCGCCAATCCAGAGCATCCCCGGATTGAACGCCGTCACCACGAGCGCGGCGAGCGCGACCTGTTCACCAACGGCGCGCCGCGCGGCATCGTGGAACAGCAGCAACGTCGCGGCCGAGCAACAGGCCATCAGGGCGTAGAGGACGTCGAGACGGTCGCCCACCGGCCACCCGACCACCGCCAGCAGCAATGGATAGAGGGGCGGGAAGCGCGCGTGGATCGGCGCCGCGATGTCCTGCACCTCGCGATACGAGAAGTGGCGCAACTCGCGGGCGAGGAGTAGATACGTCGCATCGTCCTCGCCAAACACGATACCAGGGGAGCGCAGGTACCAGGCAAGCACCGCGTGGGAGACGACGATCGTCAGCGCCAGTGCCCTCGCCATCGAGGCGTCGTACAGAAAGCTGGCCCCGCGCTCTCGCGGCATCGCCAATGTCGGTCCGCTCACGCGCATCCCCGCGCGCCACTCGGTCGTCGCGACGATAGCGACGGCCGGCGAGTCGTGCAGACGCCGCCCTGGGGACGACGCTCGATGGCAATGGGCATGACGGCGGCGGGAACGGGGCTGCGACGGGGTGAAAAAGAAGCGATCAGGTCGATCTGCACGCCCCGTACCGGTCGGATGTGACAACCGTCACCAATCGTCCGGCGGGGGCATCGCAACATGCGCGGGTGACACGCGCAATGGAATCTTCAGCGGCACGGACAGTGCAAACACACCCCGGTTACCGACTTGCTCGGCTGGCAAATGACTGGGCGCCACGCGATCATTCACGCCACGACTCTGCCCGTTCGACGGCACGACAACGACGCATCACACCTCGCTTGTCACCCTTTCTCTCACCCGACGACCGCCTGATCTCCGTTCGCCACCGCTCCCCGTCATCACGTTCTCGTCCGACGTACCGAGCCCGAACCGGCGCGACCCAGTGAGCGCCGCCGGAGTCTCGAGCTTGGGGGTGAACGAACGGGCTCCCGATTCGACCATTCGCCTCGCGCTGGTTGCGGATTCATGGGAGCAGCCGCGATGGGTGGTGCAGGGGATCGAGGAAGCGGTGGTGGCTGGGGTGGTGACGATCGTCGCCGTCGGCATGGTCGCGGGGGGCGGGAAGGGACGGGACAACCGCCCGTTCCTTCGGCGTGCCTACGACGTCTTCGATCGCACGCGCTTCCGCCCGCCCTCCGAGCCCTTCGACACCGCGTCGCTGAAGCCAGTCGCCGGTCCTGTGCAGGTAACCACCATCACGCCGCCGGCAACGATAGGTGACGCGATGAGTGCTGCGTCGGCCGATGTCATCCTCGTCCTGTCAGACGCGGTGGCGCCGGGCGCGTGTGCCCGCTACGCGCGGGAAGGCGCTGCGGTCTTCGCGCTGGGCGGCATCCGCGGGACTGCCAGTCCGGACGTGGGATTCCGCGAGGTCGTGACCGGCGAGTCGGTGATCAACGTGCGCCTCGAACTGATCGCCCCCGACGGCCAACAGACGGCGCAGGCAATCGAGTCGATGACCAACACGCACGTCTTTTCGGCGGGGCGTACGCGCGCCATCGCGGCGCTTCAGGCGGTTGGTCTCCTGCAGCGACTGGCGCGCGCGATCCTTCACGAGCGCACGGCGGCGGCAACGCGCGGGGAACAGGCCAATCCGGTCGCGGTGTACCCCCCGCCGAATGCGGGCGGGAAGGCGGCTCCTGCGCTTCCACCACTCGCGCCGTCGCTCGCTGGGCTCGGAATGCGCTACCTGCGCTACGTCTCGGGTGCGCGCCAGACGCGCGACCAGTGGTACCTGGCCTATCATCGGAGCGCTGGCGCTACGACGGCTGCGCCGTCCGCGGCCGAGGTGGCGTTGGCACCGGAGATCGACCTTGCACGCTACAACGTCATCGCTCCCCCTGCCGATCGTTTCTGGGCCGATCCCTTTCCGCTCTGCGTCGGCGGCAAGGAGTACCTCCTCATCGAGGAACTCATCTTCGCCGAGGGGGTGGGGACGCTGGCCGTCCTGGAGCTGGGCGCAGATGGTCCGGTGGGGACAGCGACCACGATCCTGAAGAAGCCGTATCACCTGTCATATCCCTACATCTTCACGTACGAAGGGACGACCTATCTTCTCCCCGAAACGGCTCTCGAGGGGCGTCTCGAGCTGTATCGCGCCGTGCGTGCGCCGTACGAGTGGGTCTTCGATCGCACGTTGATCGAGGGGCCGATGCTCATGGATGCGACGATCGAGGCGATCGATGGGCGATGGTGGATGTTTGCCTGTGAGGCGCGTCCGCAGCGGCAGCCGTGGACCGACCTCCTCCTGTATTACGCCGACTCGCCGCTGGGACCGTGGACGCCGCATCCCAGGAGCCCGGTCGTCTCCGATGTGCGATATGCGCGTCCGGCGGGGCGTCTCTTTCGGCGTGACGGTGCGCTCCTCCGGCCGGCGCAGGATTGCTCCCGCACGTACGGCGGGGCCATCTCGCTGCGTCGCATCGTCACGCTCACCCCGACCGACTATGCGGAAGTGGAGGAGCAGTACTTGGCCGGTGGGGAGGAGCGTGGCATCAGCGGTCCGCACACGCTCAATCGCGCTGGTGCGCTGAGCGTGATCGACCTCAAGCGGCGCGTCAGGCGTTGAACGGCGCGTCAGCGTCCGGCACCATGTCGCGCATCGGGAACGCCCTTCGCCGGCACGGTCCCGGGCGCGTTTTCCGTCTTGCCGTCGAGCGAGTGGCCGACGCCATCTATCGCCGGAAGGAACTGGTCTTCTACCGGGTTCCCTTGGAGGCCGTCCTCGCCGACGCGACAACGCGTGCGTACGTCGAGACGTGTCGCTTCTCGCTGTTGTCGCTGGAGGAGGCGCGAGAGTTCACCGGTGCAGCTGACGACGTGCTGCGGGCGCTGCGGCCGTACCTGGTCGAGGATCGCGCCGGGGTTTCGGTCCTCCTCGCGTGGCTCGACGGCGCCGTGGCGGGATGGAACATGGTGTGGGTCGGGGCGGCGGAGTGGCCGCTGTCCGAGACCGGCACGTCGCTCACCCTCACGCGCGACGATGCCATCTTCTATTCGGCGTACACCGTCCCGCGCTTTCGCGGGCGACACGTCAACCGGGCGTTGATGGGCGAGACCGCGCGCGTGGCGCTGGAGCGCGGGGCGCGCGAACTGTGGGCCTGGCACGAGGACTGGAACGAGGCACCGCGAAAGAACATGACCAAGGTCGGGATGGTGCGCGTCGGGACGCACGCGCGTATGCGCCTGCTGGGACAGTGGCTCACCCCTCGCTGCGAGCCGTTGCGGCATGAGTGACCGGCCGCCGGCGGCGACCGCCAGCCGCAATCAAGGCTCGTTTCGCTGCGACGTGGTGCGCGCGACCGACCCGGCCGTGCTCCCGGCGGAGCGTGCACTCGACGCCGCGTCGTTTCCGCTCCCGCTCCCGTCGCGCCAGGCGTGGGCGCGACACCTCGGTACGCCGGCCGACCACGTGGCGATCGCCCGCGACGAGACCGGCGCCGTCAGGTCGCTGCTGGGCATCTCGCTCACCGCCACGCGCGCCCTGCCGCTGCATCGTGTGGCCCGCGTCGAGGGGGTGGGGAGCGGGTACGCCGGTGCCGACGGGCGTGCGTTGCTGCTGGCGGTGTCTGACTTCGCCAGGCAGCATCCCCGCATCCTGCGTGTGGTGGTCGAGGTCGAGACGAGCGACGACGCGGCGCGCCGAACCATCTCCGGCTTCCTCCACGAGGCCGGCTACCGGCGCATTCCGTCGGAACGGGTGTCGGAGCGCACGCTGTCGATCGACTTGCGCCCGACGGAGGAGGAGATGTTCGCGGCGCTGAGCCGTCGCGGGCGACAGAACATCCGGCTCGCCGCCAAGCAGGGGCTCGAGACGGTCGCCCTCGGCGAGCCGCGCGACGAACGCTATGGAAGCCGGATGAACGCCCTGCTGGTCGATGCGCTCGCGCGCACTGGTGCGGCCCCGCAGGACAAGGATTGGGGGGCGATCTTCGCGCTCTGTCGCGACCGCCCCGAGCGCTCGCGCGTCGCCGCCGTCTTTCGCGGCGCCGGGCGCGAGCCCGACGACCTGGTCGGCTACGCCTGGGGGATGCATCACGGCGATCGCGTCGAGTACAGCACTGGTGCGTCGGCGCGCATCCCCGGCGTCTCGCTCCCCATCCTCTATCCGGCCATCTGGGACATCGTCCTCTGGGGAAAGCGGACGGGCGGTACCTGGTTCGACCTGGGCGGCGTGACCCCGGGCGAGCCCGGAAGCGGCGACGCGTTAGGCGGGATCTCGCACTTCAAGCGCGGCTTCTCCAAGGATGAAGTCTCGCTGGGCGAGGAATGGGCCTTGGCGCCGCACCCGCTCCGCGCGCGCATCGCCGACTGGACCAGCGCGATGGCCCGCCGGGTGCGCGAGCGTCGTCAGGCGCGACATCAGGGCGTCGCGGCGTCGACGCCGGAGCTGCCAGCGCACGAACCCTCGCCGAGCGCCGACGCCTAACGGCTCCGGGGGGACAGGACGCGATCGTCGATCGCGTCGAACAGGATACGCGCCTGCGCCTCGCGGTCGAACCGGCCGTCCACATTCACCGGCGACGGACGCACCCCGCCCTCGAACGCGCGGAAGCGCGCGGCGATGCGGCGGCCGACCTCGTCGGCGTCGCTCGGTGGGACGACGTCGGCCTCGGTGTCCCGAAGGGTGAGGTCGATCGCCGTCCCCGGGTCGGTGAGCGCGAGGACCCACGAGGAGAGCTGCACGTACTCGAAGACTTTTCCCGGGATGCACTCCTCCTGGAACTGCGGGAGCACGACCAGTACCGCCGACTCCTCCTGCAGGCGAATGGCCTCCGCACGCGGGCGGAACTTCTCGGCGATGACATAGGGCGCGACTCCCTCCTGCGCGGCGATCTCGGCCACGGGAGTCCCCTCATATACGTCGCCTCCCAGGAAGCAGACGCGAAAGCGATCGGGACCAACGTCCGGCAGCAGGTCCAGGGCGCGGCGACAACCGCGGAAAAGCGGGCGCGGGTCGCGACCGTTGTAGAGGCTCCCGGCGTGCGTGATGGTGAATGGCGCCACCGGGGGATGCGCGCTGTGTACGTCCGGGTCGGCGCCGTTCATCGCCGTCATGATCTTCCCCGCGTGGTGCGGGTAGCGATGATGCATGATGACCTCCATGGCCGCCGTGTTCATCACCACCAGCGCCGCCGCGTCGACGCAGCGCGTCTCGTAGCGCCGCGTGAGGTTGCGCCACGTGTAGCTGCGCAACTCGGGTGGTTGCGTGTCCTCGTAGAAGAACTGGTCGCGAAGGTCCATCACGAACGGGATCCCCGTGCGCGCCGCAATGCGGCGGGCGGCGTCGTGCGCCATTTGCGGGGGGCCCGAGCTGGCCACCAGGTCGTAGGAACGCTCGTTATGCAGTGCGACGCCGAGCGCGGCGGCATCGCGCGCCCAGTTGGACCACTCGAGGTAGTGCATGCGCGCCAGGTAGCCACGCCGCGCGGCGCGCAGCCGCCCCTTGACCCCGGGCTCGACGATGGGCCCGGTCCACGCTGGCGCGGCGGTCGCCGAGACGTGCACGCCCGGCGGAGCAGGCGCACGGAATCGTTTGAGTCGCTGCAGCAGCCACCGCTCCGCCACGCGGATGGACGGGAGATGGCGAGCGACCCCCCACAGCCTGGTGCCCGCGGGGAGCCCCGCCAAGCGCGAATCGTCGCGCAGGTCGGCGGCATCGGGGTCCATCATGATCACGTCGACCTGCCACCCGCGCCTGGCGGCGTAGCCCACCAGCTTCTCCCATCGCAACGCACCGATGCTCGAGTCGGGCGGAAAGGCGTAGCTCACGAGGAGCAGGCGTCGCGTGGCCGCAGCCGGTTCGCGCGTGCTCCCGGTCGCGATGTGGAACGGAGCGGTGAGCGAGGAACGCGAGCGAGAGGAAGGGGAGGTCACGAGGACGGGCGACGCGAACGGGTGGGACGGATCACGACATCGCCCCGCGAATGCGCGACACGATGGCGAGCATGCGCTCGCGATGCAGGAGAAGGAGCGTGGCACCGTAGGCAACCGCGCCAACCGCAATGTCGGTCGCCAGCGCCCACGGCCGCGCGAAGTCGTCCGGCTGCAGGAAGCGCGCGCTCCATACGGCGGCGGACATCACCACCACGCCGGAGAGCGGTGCCCGCAGCGCGTGGAGATACTCGCCGAACGACATGTGCACCTGACGGAACGTGAGGACGGCCAACGGGAGGAGCACGAAGAGCGGGTACGCCGTGAGCCAGCCGATCGCGATCCCCGTCGTCCCCCACTTGGCGCCGATCACGAAGGCAACCGGCATCACGATCGCCCCGACGACGTTGATGCGCATCATCTGCCGGTTCTCCCCCGTCACGACCAGGACCTGCGGCAGGATGGGCGCCACCGAACGCATGCCGGCCGCGACCCCCAGCAGCTGCAACGGCGCGACCATCGATACCCAACGGTCCCCCAGCGCCAGCGGCACCAGGTCGCCGGCCACCAGGGCAATGCCGATCGTTGCCGGGAAGGTCAGGAGCGCCAACGCCTCGGAGATACGCAGGATGTAGCGCTTGAGCGCCGAGCGATCGTGCTGCGCCGCCGAGAGGATGGCCGGCGTCACCCCGCCCACCAGGGATGTAAGCTTCTCGACCGGCGTATGCGCCACGTCCCACCCGAACCGGTACGCCCCCAGCGCGTCCTTGGTGAGCAGCTTGCCGGCCACGAAGAAGTCGGCGTTCTGGTACACATACCACGCCAGACGTCCCACGATGGTGTGCTGGCTGAAGCGCAGCGCGGGCGACAGCGCCCGCCACCGCGGCCACTGAAACGGCACGCGCACCAGCCGCAACACCCCAATCGTGGAGAGCAGCGCGCCCAGGAGGGAACTCAGTACCAGCGTCCAGTAGCGGAACCCCATCGACGCGAACACCACTGCCCCGACCGCGAGGATCACCGACTGCAGGCCATCGTTGATGGCCAGGTCACGAAAGCGCATGTCGCGCTGCAGGATCGCCTGCGGGACCACGCGCACGCCCGTGATGAGAAAGATCCCCGCCATTGCGACCACCACCCAGGTGAGTCCCGGCGCGTCGAAGAAGGCGGCGAGCAATGGCGCGGCCAGGCACGACACCACGAAGCCCGCCGCGCCAAACAGGAGCGACAGCGTGTTGATCTGCGCCAGTTCATCCTGCGACAGATCGCGCAGGGTCACGACCGTCGTCCCTATCCCGAACTCGCTCAGGAGCGTCACGATCCCGAGATACATCGTGGCCAGTCCCACCAGCCCGTAGTCCGCCGGCGTCAGCAAGCGCGCCACGATGAAGGTGCTCGCCCACGCCAACAATTGGCTGAGCCACTTCACCGATCCCATCCACGCCACGCCATGTGTCAGCGAGCGGTCCAGGTGCGCGTGCCCATCGCCATTCGGCGCCGACGCCCGCTGTGCCGCGGCGGGGGAGCTATCCGTCCCTGTCATGCGTGCGCGCAACGTCAGGCGACACGGCTCCGGGCGGTGCACCACCACGGTGCAACGGCTACGTTCAGTCCCGGTACTACCAATCGGTTACGCACAGCCTATGAAAGTCCTCGTCGTTGCAGGTGCTCGTCCCAACTTCATGAAGGTCGCGCCAATTCTCAACGCACTCGAATTGGCGGGACACCAGCGCATCTTTGTCCACACCGGCCAGCACTACGACGCCTCGATGTCCGATGCGTTCTTTCGTGACCTGGGCCTCCCCATCCCCGATCGCCACCTCGGCGTCGGCTCCGGCTCGCACGCCCGCCAGACCGCCCGCGTCATGGAGGCCTTCGAGCCCGTCCTCGAGGAAACGCGCCCCGACTGGATCGTCGTCGTCGGTGACGTGAACTCGACCCTCGCCTGCGCCCTCGTTGCCGCGAAGCTTCGCCCCGCCATCGGCTGCCGGGTGGCCCACGTGGAGGCTGGACTCCGGAGCAACGACTGGGCCATGCCCGAGGAGGTCAACCGCGTCGTGACCGATCGGTTGAGCGACCTCCTCCTCACCCCCTCCCACGACGCGGAGCCCAACCTGGCGCGCGAAGGAATCGACCCGGCGCGCGTGGTCTTCGTGGGCAACGTGATGATCGACTCGCTCCTCCGGATGCTCCCGCATGCCAAGGCGCTCGACCTCCCGGCGAAGCTTGGCGTCACCCCCGGCCGGTACGCCGTGTCGACGCTGCATCGTCCGTCCAATGTGGACGATCAACGGCAGCTCTCGGTGATCCTCACCGCCTTCGGCGAGCTGTCGCGCGAACTGCCGATCCTCCTCCCGCTTCATCCGCGCACGAGAGAGCGCGTGCGGGCCTTCGGGCTCGAACCGCTCCTGGCTCCCCTCCAGGTCATGGATCCCCTGGGCTACACCGAGATGCTGGGGCTCCAGGCCGATGCGGCGGTAATGCTCACCGATTCCGGCGGGATCCAGGAGGAGAGCACGGTGCTCGGCGTCCCGTGCGTCACCCTGCGCGAGTCGACCGAACGCCCGGTGACGGTCACCGAGGGGACCAACAGGATGGCGCCATGGCCGCTCACGACCGATGGGGTCCTGTCGTCTGCCCGGGCGGCGCTCGCGATGGGGCGCGTCGCTGTCGGTGCCAGGGCGCCGGAAGGGTGGGACGGCCGCGCTGGCGAGCGAATCGTCAAGTCGATGGAGCGTGCGTGGAGGCCTGCATCGCACTGAGCGCTGACCTGCGGCGTCAATCGGGGAGGCGCGCCGATCGCACCTCCCTGACCTATCCCGACAGCTGCGCAGGATTCTCCCGGTACCAGGCCCACAGCCGCGCGATCCCCTCGTGCAACTGCACCGGGGGTTCGTAGCCGAGCACCTCGCGCGCACGTTCGAGCGCCGCGAGCGAGTCCCGCACGTCACCGGCGCGAGGGGGAAGGTGATCGATCGGGATGGACTTTCCCGTCACCTCTCCAACGACCTTCACGAGATCGAGCAGTGAGGTCCTGGTCCCGGCGCCCACGTTCACCATCCAGCCGTTGACGCGCTCCGCGGGCTGCGTGGCGGCGAGAAGATTCGCCGCGACGACGTTCTCCACGAAGGTGAAGTCGCGCGTCTGGCGGCCGTCGCCAAACAGCCGCATCGGAACGCCGTGTACCGCCGCGCGGAAGAGGGCAGGGACAACCGCGGCGTACGGGCCATTGGGGTCCTGGCGCGGGCCGAAGACGTTGAAGTAGCGAAGCGCGACCCCCTCGAGCAGTCCCGCGCGCGCCCACGAGAGCGTGTACATCTCTCCCGCGAGCTTGGCCGCCGCGTATGGCGACCGGGGGAGCGGCTCCATCGTCTCGACCTTGGGGAGCGTCGGTGTGTCGCCATACGCCGACGATGACGCCGAATACACCACGCGCCGCGCGCCGGCCGCGCGCGCGGCCTCCAGGATGTTGAGCGTCGCCGTGACGTTGTTCTCGTGGCACCCGACGGGATCGGCGAGCGAGCGCGGAACCGAGGGGAGCGCCGCGACATGGAAGATCACCTCGATCCCCTCGACTGCTCGCTCGCAGTCGCGCGGGTTGCGGAGGTCACCATGGACGAAATCCACGGTCCCCTCTCGATGCGCGAGGTTGTGCCGGAAACCGGTCGAGAGGTTGTCGATCACTCGCACGGCGTGGCCGCGGTCGACCAAACGATCCGTGAGATTGGAGCCTATGAAGCCGGCGCCGCCGGTGACGAGCGCGCGGAAGGGTGCAGGCATGAAGGTGCCGAAAGCGACGAAGGAATCGGACGACTCGGCGCAGTGACGAGCAAGCCACGCACCAGCGCGCAAGCGCCGCGAATATGACGATTGGCGACTCGCCGTCGTCGCGAGGCCCGCGGAGAAGTTGCGCGGGGGGTGTCGCGGCTGCGCACAACAGCGACTCGGCGAGGGAGGCCCCCCACCTCCCACACCATGTGGGGCCCCTGCAACACCGACCTCGACTCCAATTCCCGAATCCTCTCACGCCGCCGCATCCACAGAAAGCACGGAGGCCGGCGCTACGGCGCCCGATTTGCGGAAGGTAGGAAGGCTAATCCTGCATCCTCCCACCGGGAACGGACTTGAGCACTTTTCACCCGTGCTGATCGTAGCCATCGCCAGCCTCCTTGCCGTCGTCGCCATCTGGATCGGGTATCCGGTCGTGGTGGCGTTGCTGGCGTCGCTCGTCGTGAAGCGATCTCCCCGGGCGGCAGGTGCCGGCGACCCTGGGACCGGGGTATCGAATGGGCGTCGGGTCACGGTGGTCATCGCGTCGGTCGATTCCCCGGAGGTGATTCGAGCCCGCGTCGAGGATGCCCTGACGACCGATTATCCGCCGGCGCTCCTGGAAGTTGTCGTCGCCCTCGATGCCGGAGGGACGGCCTCCAGCGCCTCTCTTGGGGAGATCGACCCTCGCGTGCGCGTTGTACGCGGGGACGCCCCCGGTGGAAAGGCGCTTTCGTTGAATGCCGCCGTCCGCCAGGCGAACGGGGAGATCCTGGTCTTCAGCGATACGGCGCAACGGTTCGAGCGCAGTACCATTCCGCGCCTGGTGGCGGCGCTCGGCGACTCTCGCTTCGGGGCCGTGTCGGGGTCGCTCCAGATCGGGCGTGACGGCGCGCCAGCCAACCTCGCCGAGCGTTACTGGCTGTTCGAGAAGTGGCTTCGCTTGCAGGAGGCGCGGCTTCACTCGACCGTCGGGGTAACGGGTGCCGTGTACGCAATGCGCCGCGAGTGCTGGCACCCGCTGCCGGCCGGGCTGATTCTCGACGATGTCTACGTCCCGATGCTCCTCGTGCTGCGCGGCTTCCGCGTGGGGTTCGAGCCGACGGCGACCGCGTACGACGACCGCCGCTTTCCGCCGGCGCAGGAGTTCAAGCGCAAGGCCCGCACGCTGACCGGGGTCGTGCAGCTGTGCGTCTGGCTCCCCGCGGTAATGCTCCCGTGGCGGAATCCGATCTGGTTGCAGTTCCTCTTCCACAAGCTGCTGCGCCTGGCGACGCCCTACCTCCTGCTCGTGGGCGGAGTGTCGGCGGCGGCGTGGCTCGCCTCGGGTGCGGGGATCACGACACCATGGGTGGGGACGATGCTGCTCCTCATCATGCTGGCGCTCGCCACGCTGGCGACCGCGGCCGTTCCGCGCATTCGCCGGGCGGCGTCCATGGCCTTTGCGATGCAGGTGGCCGTGGTGCGTGCGACCGTGAACGGTCTGCGGGGGCATTGGGACGTGTGGAGTCGTTAGGTTACCCTGCATGTCAGCGATGACACCGCCCCCCGCCGATCACGTGACCCCCGAAGCGCCGGGCGCAGACCTCGCGCGTCCGTCGGTGGTGCGCCCGGCGAGCGCCGGCGAGCGCGGCCGGCGCCCGCTGCGCGTCTGCCTCGTGGGGCCATCGCTCGAGATTCTCGGCGGTCAGTCGGTGGTGCTCGCTCGCCTGCTGTCACGATTTGGGGAGACCGACGAGATCGAGGTGTCGTTCCTCCCGGTCAATCCGCGCCTGGCGGGGCCCTTCCGCCTGCTGCAACGGGTGAAGTACGTGCGCACCTTCGCGACGTCGATCGCCTACGTGGCGTCGCTCCTGCGCCGCGTGCCGCGGGTCGACGTGGTGCACGCCTTCTCGGCGTCGTACTGGTCGTTCCTCCTGGCCCCCGTTCCCGCCATGCTGGCCGGGCGCCTGTTCGGGAAGACGGTCGTGCTCAACTACCACAGCGGCGAGGCCGACGATCACCTGGCGCGCTGGCGCACGGCAATCCCGCTGGCGCGTCTCGCCGACGTGATCGCCGTCCCGTCCGGCTACCTCGTCGACGTTTTCCGTCGCCACGGGCTGGACGCGACCGCGATCTTCAACTTCGTGGACGTGGAGCGCATCCCGTATCGCCGGCGCGAGTCACTGCGTCCTCGATTCCTCAGCAACCGCAACCTCGAGTCGCTCTACAACGTTGCATGCACCATCCGCGCGTTTGCACGGGTGCAACGCGTTCATCCGGACGCCGAGCTGATCGTGGCGGGGGATGGTCGTGAACGCGCCGCGCTGGAGCGGCTCGTCGCCGAGCTGGGGCTGCGTCACGTCACATTCACCGGTCGCGTGGCCCCCGAGCGGATGCCCGCGCTGTACGACGACGCCGATGTCTACTTCAACTCACCGGACATCGACAACATGCCCAGTTCGGTCATCGAGGCGTATGCGGCGGGGCTCCCGGTCGTGACGACCGATGCCGGCGGCATCCCGTACATCGTGCGGCATGAGCGGACGGGGATGATGGTGCCCGCGGGCGACGATGTGCAGCTGGCGGAACAGGCGCTGCGGCTCCTCCGCGAGCCGGCGCTCGCGCTCGCGATCGCCGACCGGGCGCGCGGCGAGTGTCTCGAGCGTTACGTCTGGCCGGCGGTGCGTGACGCGTGGGTGCACCTGTACTGCGAGACCGATGCGCGCGCCGCCGGGCGCGGTGTGGGCGACGCCTCGGGCGTGCGCACGCTGGTGGCCTGAGATGTCGATCACCCAGAAGCTGGGCAAGCTCAGGGGGCGCTCCCTGGACGAGGTGCGAGAGCGCCTCGCGCAGCGCCTCGCCGCGCTCGCCGAGCGTGCGGGATTGCGCGACGCCGGCGAGCCGTCGGACGCGCGCCTGCGCTCGGCGCTGCGCCCCGAGTGGCGCGGGCACGACCTGGCCTTCGTGGTGCGCGCGGTGCGGGAGGGTGCGCATCCGCGCCTGGCTCCGGGAATCGACGACTTGGCGTCGACCCTGGCCACGGTGCGCAGCCGCTGGCCTGAGCGCGTGACCGAGCTGGCGCGCACCGCCGACGATATCGTCGCGGGGCGCTTCGAATTGTTAGGGCACGAGACGCTGGAGATCGCCGACCCGATCGACTGGTCGCGCGACCCGTTGCGCGATGTGCGCGCCCCCGACGCGCACTGGAGCACCATCGCGTACCTCGACCCCCGCGTAGCCGGCGATCACAAGCTCGTGTGGGAACTGAGCCGCCACCAGTTCCTCGTGACGCTCGGGCAGGCATATGCCCTCACGCGGCGCGAGTCGTACGCCGTGCGCGCGGCACGGCTCCTCGAGAGCTGGATGGACGCCAACCCGCCCAAGCGCGGCATCAACTGGGCCAGCAGCCTCGAGGTCGCCTACCGATCGATTGCCTGGCTCTGGGCGCTGCGCTTCCTCGCTGGCTCTCCCGTGTTTGGCGATGGGCTCGTGCTGCGGCTGCTCAAGTTCCTCGAGGTGAGCGCGCGCCACCTCGAGCGCTACCTCTCCACGTACTTCAGCCCCAACACGCACCTCACGGGCGAGGCGCTTGCCCTCCTGTACCTCGGCACGCAGCTGCCCATGTTCGAGGGCGCGCCGCGCTGGCGTGACCGCGGATGGGACATCCTGCTCGCGCAGCTGCAACGGCACGTGCGCCCCGACGGGACGTATTACGAACAGGCGACGTACTACCAGCGATACACGCTCGACATCTACCTGCACGCGCGCCTGCTGGGGAGCGCGCACGGGCTGGGCGACGTGCGTTGCGTGGACGAGGCGCTGCACCGCCTGGCCACGTCCACCGCGTGGGTGGCGCGCGCCGACGGGACCATCCCGCTCTTTGGCGATGAGGACGGGGGGCGCCTCCTCTTCCTCGATGGTCGCCCGGGCGACGACGTGCGCGCGTCAATCGCCACCGTCGCCGCCCTCCTGGGCGACGCGGCGCTGGCTCAGATTGGCGGTGCGGCCAGCGACGAGGTGGTGTGGATGCTCGGCCGGGATGGCATGGCCCGCCTGGATCGCCTGCAGCAGGAGGGGGCGGGGTCCGGCACCCTCCTGGCCGGCGGCGCATCGACCGCCCGCGACCAGCGCGACGGCGGCCTGTTCACGATGCGCGATGGGTGGGAGGAAGACGCGGCGGTGCTCACGCTCGATTGCGGACCTTTGGGTGCGGACAATGGCGGGCACGCCCACGCCGATTCGCTGGCGCTCGATCTCGCCATCGGGAGCACTCCCGTGTTTGTCGATGCGGGGACCGTCAGCTACACCACGTCGAGCGCCGAGCGCGACCTCATGCGCTCGTCGCTGGTGCACAACACCGTCTCGCTCGACGGCGTCTCGTCCTCGGTCCCGGCCGGCCCGTTTCGCTGGGATGCCATGACGCACGGTGTGCTGGATGCGTGGCACTCGACGCCGGCCGGTACGCTCTTCGAGGGGCATCACGACGGCTACGATCGCCTGCCATCGCCGGCGCGCCATCGGCGTTTGGTGCTGGCGGCGCGCCGCGGCTGGTGGCTGGTGCGCGACGTCATCGAGGGCGATGGGGTGCACGATGCGGTGGCCACCTTTCAGTGCGCCCCCGGGCTCGACCTCGAGGCGGAGGGCGACACGCTGCGTGTGCTGGACGACGGGCGGCTCTTCCTGAGCGTGCGCGCGTTAGGCGCGGAGGGAACGTGGCGCCTCGACGACGGCGTCGCGTCACGCCGATACGGGGCGCGGGAGCGGGCGCGACGCGCGCGATTCGCCTTCCGGACGGCGCCACCGGCCACCGCGGTCATCTTTGCCCTCATCCGGGGCATCGGGCGCGAGTGGCGCGTGAGCCACGAACGAGAGGCGACGGCCAGCGGCCTCCGCGAGACCGTGCGCCTGCACGGCGACGAGGTGCGCGACACGGTGTCGTTTGGCGCCAGCGGCAACGCCGAGGGGGTCCAGACTGACGCCCGCGTGGCGTGGGTGAGGCGCCGCGCGTCTGATGGCATGGTGGAATCGCTCCTGGCGATCGGTGGCACGCGCCTCGAACTGGATGGGACGCAGCTTGCCGAGCCGGCAGGGGGGGTGGTGAGCGCCATTCGGGAGCGCGGAGGGTGGCGCGTGGACCGATCAGACGTCCGCGAGGGGCCCGGCCCCGGCGCGAAACCCTAACGAGAAGAGGACGTCGATCATGTGCGGGATTTGCGGGATCGTCACCGGACCTCGGGGCACGCGCGCCGCGGATCGCGACACGGTGGAGCGCATGTGCCACTCCATCGTGCACCGCGGCCCCGACGGGAGCGGCTACTTCGTGGAGCCCGGCGTCGCGCTCGGACATCGCCGCCTGTCGATCGTCGACGTCACGCACGGGGCACAGCCGATGGCCTCCGACGATGGCCGCTTCACCATCGTCTACAACGGCGAAGTCTACAATCACCCGGTGCTGATGCCGCAGCTGCAAGCGCAGGGCGTCCGGTACCACACGCACTGCGACACCGAGACGGTCTTGCACCTGTACGAACGCCTGGGCAAGGCGCTGCCGACCGAGCTCCGCGGAATGTTCGCCATCGCCATCTGGGACCGGCAGGAGCGCGAGCTCTACCTCGTCCGCGACCGCCTGGGCGTGAAGCCGGTGTACTACGCGCACCTCGAGGATGGGACGCTCGTCTTTGCCTCGGAGATCAAGGCGATCCTCGCCTCCGCGATGATCCGGCCAGCGCTCAATGCCGATGCCTTCCCCGACTACCTGGCAAACTTCGCCCCGTCGGGCAACGAGACGATGTTCGCCGGGATCCGCCGGCTCCCCGCGGGGCACTCGCTCACCTGGAAGGATGGCGCGATCAGCATTGCCCAGTACTGGGACCTGCACTTCGCCGAGGGAATGCTCGACGAGCGAGACGACGCCTCGCTCGTGGACGAGTATCGTGAGCGCTTTCGCGATGCGGTGCAGATGCGCCTGATGGCCGACGTCCCCCTCGGGATGTTCCTCTCCGGTGGCATCGACTCGGCGGCCATCACGGCGATGATGTCGCAACTGGTCGATGAGCCCATCAAGACCTTCTCGGTCGCCTTTGCCGAACGCGAGGCAAACGAACTGAAGTATGCGCGCATGGTCGCGCGCCGCTACGCAACCGATCATCACGAGATCGTCGTGAGCCCGGAGAGCTTCTGGGGAGCGCTCCCCAAGCTCGTGTGGCACGAGGACGAGCCGATCGCGCATCCGTCGAGCATCGCCCTCAACTTCGTCTCGCGCCTCGCCGCCGAGCGCGTGAAGGTCGTCCTCACGGGCGAAGGGAGCGACGAAACGCTCGCCGGCTACAATCGGTATCGCATGACGGTCTACAACTCCAAGCTCGGCGCGCGCTACGAACACCTCGCGCCGCGGGCGATGCGCGCCGCGGTGAAGTCGGGGATCGATGCGCTGCCGGGATCGACGGGGTTGCGCCGGAAGCTGGAGCGGACCTTCCTGTACCTCCCCAGCGACCTGGATACGATCTACTTCGACAACTTCGCCGTCTTCGGCCGCGCGCGTCAGGCAGAGGTGCTCTCCCCCGCGATGCGCGAGCGCTGCATCGGCATCGATCCGTATGCCGCACATCACGCGGCGCTTGAGCACTCCGACGCGAGATCGCTGCTCAACAAGCTGCTCTATGCCGACACCAAGACGTACCTGCACGAACTGTTGATGAAGCAGGACCAGATGAGCATGGCGGCGTCGATCGAGAGCCGCGTCCCGTTCCTCGATCACCCGCTGGTCGAATTCGCGGCCGCACTCCCGTTGCGCATGAAGCTTCGTGGCGTGACGACGAAGCACATCCTGCGCGAGGCCATGCGACCGCATCTCCCACCGGAAATCCTGAGTCGCAGGAAGATGGGCTTCCCGGTCCCAGTTGGAGCCTGGTTCGCCGGCGCCTGGCGACACCTGGTCGACGAGTTCGTGCTATCGCCACGCGCGGCGGCGCGCGGGCTCTTCGACATGAACGCCATCTCCGCCATCGCCGACCACCACTTGCGCGGCGAGCAGAAGCATGACCAACGCCTCTGGGCGCTCGTCAATCTGGAGATCTGGCAGCGCATCTTCCTCGACGGCGAGAGCGTCGAGGCGATTTCGGTTGCGCCCTGAGCGGTCGCGAGGACCGCGCGAGACGACATGCACATTCTCTGGCTCAAGACCGAACTCCTTCATCCCGTCGACAAGGGCGGGAAGATCCGGACGTACCAGACGCTCAAGCACCTCAAGGCGCAGCACCGCGTCACGTACCTCTGCCTCGACGACGGTACCGCCGCGCCGGACGCCGAGGCGCGCTCGGAGGAGTACTGTCACGACCTGATCCGCATCCCCTTCACGGCGCCGAGCAAGGGGAGCGGGGCGTTCTTCGCCGACCTCGCGCGCAACGTCTTCTCCACGCTCCCGTACGCCGTGGCCAGGTACCGATCCGCAGCGATGCGCGAGGCGATTCGTCGCGCCGTGCGCGAGCGCGCGATCGACCTCGTCATCTGCGACTTCCTGACTCCGTCGCTCAACGTCCCGAACGACCTCGGCGTCCCGACGCTCCTCTTCCAGCACAACGTGGAGGCGGCCATCTGGGAGCGACATACCGCGGTGGCGGTGCACCCGGTCAAGAAGGCCTACATGCGCGAGCAGTGGCGTCGCATGCGCGCCTTCGAGCGTCACGAGTGTCATCGCTTCGATCATGTGATCGCGGTCTCCGACGCGGATCGCGATGCCTTCCGCGAGCAGTACGGCGTGACGTCGGTGAGCAGCGTGCCCACGGGCGTCGACACCGACTTCTTCCAGCCCAGCGGCGCGGTGGTGCGCCTGCCGCACAACATCGCCTTTACCGGGAGCATGGACTGGATGCCGAATGAGGACGGCGTCGCGTGGTTCGTGCGCGACGTCCTGCCGCTCGTCAGGCAGCAGGTGGGCGATGCCACGCTTTCCATCGTTGGTCGAAACCCGTCACCGGGAGTGAAGGCCCTCGCGTCGGCCGCCCCCGCCATCGAGGTGACGGGCACCGTTCCCGACATCCGTCCCTTCCTCGAGCGGGCCGCCGTCATCGTCGTCCCGCTCCGGGTAGGTGGTGGGACGCGCCTCAAGATCTTCGAGGCGATGGGGATGGAGCGCCCCATCGTCTCGACCACGATCGGGGCCGAGGGGCTTCCGGTCGTCGATGGTCGTGACATCCGCATCGCCGATGATGCCGCGTCATTCGCGACCGCTGTCATCCAGCTGCTGCAGGACCCCGGCGAGGGCGATCGCCTGGGGAAGGCCGCGGCACGGCAGGTACGAGAGGAGTTTGGCTGGCAGCGCGTGACCGCGCAGTTCGCCGACGCCTGCCGCGCCACGGTCGAGCAGGTGCAACAACGACGCCCGGCCGGCCAGTCTGCCGGGCGCGCCGCCTAACGGGCACTTACCGCACGCATATCATGACATCACGCATCAGTGTTTTCGGCTTGGGCTACGTCGGCTGCGTCTCTGCGGCCTGCTTTGCCAAGGAAGGGCACCAGGTGGTCGGCGTGGACGTGAACCCGTCCAAGGTCGACATGATCAACAACGGGATCGCGACGATCGTCGAGCACGGGATCGGCGACCTGGTGGCCGAGATGCGCGCGTCCGGCCGCATGCGCGCCACGGTCGACGTGCGCGAGGCGGTGCTGGCCACCGACATCTCGCTCGTCTGCGTGGGGACGCCGAGCAAGCCGAATGGCGCGCTCGAACTCGGCTACGTCGAGCGCGTCTGCGAGCAGATCGGGGCGGCGTTGAAGGAGAAGACGACGCGCCATACCATCATCATCCGCAGCACCGTCCTTCCCGGCAGCACGCACGGCGTCGCGATCCCGGCGCTGGAGCGGTACTCGGGACTCAAGGCCAACGTCGATTTCGGGATCGGGATGAATCCCGAGTTCCTGCGAGAGGGGACGTCGATCGAGGATTTCTACGATCCGCCGTTCACCGTGGTCGGGAGCGAGGACCCACGGACCGTCGAGGCGGTGCAGGCGATCTACGCCGGCATCGACGCGCCGTTCCATGCCGTCGCGACCGGCGTGGCCGAGATGCTCAAGTACGCCTGCAACTGCTACCACGGGCTCAAGGTGTCGTTCGCCAACGAGATCGGGAACGTGGCCAAGGCGTTAGGCGTGGACAGTCACGAGGTGATGCGCCTGTTCTGCCTGGACACGAAGCTCAACGTGTCGCCGGCCTACCTCAAGCCGGGATTCGCGTTCGGCGGGTCGTGCCTGCCCAAGGACCTGCGCGGCCTGGCATACCGCGCTCGCACCCTCGACATCGAGACGCCGGTGCTGAGCGGGACGCTCGCCAGCAACCAGCTGCAAATCATGCGTGCCTTCGAATTGGTGGCGGCCACCGGGCGCAAGCGCGTCGGCGTGCTGGGCCTCGCCTTCAAGTCGGGGACCGATGACCTGCGCGAGTCGCCGATGGTCACCCTCATCGAGAAGCTGCTGGGGCGCGGCTTCGAGGTGACGATCTACGACAAGGAAGTGCGCAGCGCCAACATCATCGGTTCCAACCGCGACTACGTGGAGCAGGAAGTCCCCCACATCTGGGAGCTGATGCGCGCGTCGGTCGACGAGGTGCTCGCCGACGCGGACGTCATCGTCATCGGGAACGGATCGAAGGAGTTCAAGGCGATCGAGCCCACGCTTCGCCCCGGGCAGCGGGTGGTCGACCTGGTACGGGTCTTTGGTCCGAAGGTGTCCGACGGCAGCAGCTACGAGGGGATCTGCTGGTAGGTGGCCATGGCGCCTCCCCGCGACGCGTCGCGGATCCGCATCGTCTACTGTCTCGATTCGTTCGATACCGGTGGGACGGAACTCAACGCGGTGCGAACCGTGGAGCAGATCGATCGCTCGCGCTTCGACGTGTCGTTCGTGGCGCTCTCGGACCGCGGGGCGCTGGCTGCGCGCGTGCGCGAGGCCGGCATCCCCATCGAGGTGTTTCCCCTCAACGGATTCTTCTCCCTGCAGGCGCTGCGCAGCGGACGCGCGCTCGTGCGCTACCTGCGGCGCGAACGCGTGGACGTCCTCCACGCGCACGATATCTACTCCAACATCTTCGCCGTCATCTGCGCGCGCATTGCCGGCGTCCCGATGGTGATCGCGTCGCGGCGATGGTGGTACGCCTCCAACCGGAAGGTGTACCTCATCCTCAATCGCTGGACCTATCGACTGGCGCATCGCGTGCTGGCCAATGCCGAGGCGGTGGGGGCGCTGGTGGCGCGCGAAGGGATCGACCCCTCGCACATCGTCGTCGTGCCCAACTTCGTGGAGGACTACGCGTTCGCAGCACCAGACGCGGCGGTGCTCACCGAGTGGCGGCGCGACCTGCGAATTGCACCTGACGACGAGACGATCGGCATTGTTGCCAACCTCTTCGCCGTGAAGGACCACGACACGCTGCTGCGGGCGTTCCAGCGCGTGGTGACGGAGCGCCCGCACGCCCGCCTTGTCCTTGTCGGTGATGGGCCGGAGCGAGCGGCGTTGGCACGGCTCGCGTCCGGACTCGGCGTGGCCGACCGGGTGAGCTTTGCCGGGCGCCGTCCCCAGAGCCCCACCATGCACTGGCTCTTTGACGTGAGCGTCCTCTGCTCGCGGCACGAAGGCTTCCCGAATTCGGTGGTGGAAGCGATGGCGGCCGGACGCCCCGTGGTCGCCACGCGCGTGGGCGGCATCCCCGATGTCGTGGTGGACGGCGACACGGGATATCTCGTCCCGTCCGGCGATGTCGAGGCGCTCGCCGATCGGCTCCGTTTCGCCCTCGCCAACGCCGCCGAGCGCGCGCGACTCGGGAGCGCGGGCGCCGCACGTGCGCGAAACGTCTTCCACTCCAAACGAGTGATGGCGACGCTGGAGCGGCTCTACGCTGACTTTCTGTCGCAGGGCGGGCGCCGACTGAACTGAACGTCGTTCATTCGCACTCGTGCGTCGTTCCCGCGGCGTTTGGTGTGATGCACGGCACAGTTCGCTGCGGCTGTCGCACACCGCCGCCCGGAACGATCGGTGTAGCTTCGCCACCACACGATTAGTGGCGAGACCGCGTCATTCGAAGGCGTCGTGGCGGTTTTCGACCCTATGCGTGTATCATGTGACGGTTTCGCGCCGTATCCTGTCAGGCGCGCGGCTGCGCCGGGTGTCATCCACCGCGTTCGCGAGTGCCATCGATCCGTCGCGCCATGCTGATCGACAGGAGCATCAGTCTCATTCCGCCTCATCTCATGCTGCACAGCTCCCGCACTGCGCGTGTAGCGCTCATCGGCGTCGTGTTGAGCGCCGTCGCGGCGTGCTCGGATGCGCCTCCGGCTCCGTCGCAGAGTGTCGTGCCTGCGCCCACCGTGAAGCAGGTCATCGTCGACATCGATTCCACCGTCATGACCGTGGGCGGACGGGCGCGCGCGACGGCGCAACCGCTCGACGCGTCGGGCTTTCCCATCAGCGGCAAGACGGCCGCGTGGACGTCGGGGAACCCGGCGATTCTGACCATCGACGACAGTGGGCGCGTCACGACCGTTGGCCCGGGGATCACGCGCGTTATCGCCACCATCGATGGCGTCCCGGGCGATCGCGACGTCGTCGTGCGTGCGCTCCCCACGGCAGCCCTGATCGTCGTCGCGATGGCGCGCCAGAACCTCAGGGTCGGGGACACGACCCGCGCGTCGGTGGCGCTCTTCGACTCCATCGGCACGCCGCTCGCCGCGCGCCCCGTCACCTGGTCGGTGGAGGGGAGCCCCACCGTGGCCACAGTCTCGCAGTCCGGGCTCGTCACCGCGATCGCTCCCGGCAGCGCGCAGTTGGTGGCGACGCTTGGGACGGTGCGTGGAGAGGTCGATTTCTCGGTGAGTGCGCTTCCGCCGGTCACCGCTGTGGTCGCCTCCGTCGCCGTCTCGATCCCGAAGTCCACCCTGCGCATCGGCGAGAACATGCAGGCGAGCGCCACGCCGCTCGACTCGGCCGGCGTTCCCCTCTCGGTGCGCCCCATCGCCTGGTCGCTCGTCTCGGGCACGGGCGTGGCGAGCGTATCGTCTGCCGGGCTGGTGACGGCCGTCGGGGCGGGCACGGCGCAGATCGCGGCGACCATCGATGGCGTGCGCGGCGTCGGGAACCTGAGCGTCATCGACACGACGACCATTCCGGGGCCGCCGCCGCCGCTGGTCGTTCCCGCGCTTCCCGATTCCTTCCCGATCGTCTTTCCGCAGGTGACCGGGCGGAGCATCGCGGTGCACGCGGGCGACAACCTCCAGGCCATCCTCGCCTCGGCACAGCGTGGCGATGAGATCGTCATCGACGCCGGCGCGACATTTAGCGGTAACTTCACGCTCCCTGCCAAGGCGGGAACTGCTGCCACTGGTTGGGTCCTGATTCGATCGAGCAAGCTGGCGCAGTTGCCGCCGCAGGGCACGCGTGTCACCGCGGCGCATGCGTCGCTGATGCCCCGCATCAGCACACCCAACAACCAGCCGGCCATTGTCACGGCACTCTCGGCGAGCGGCTACTGGATTGCGGGCATCGAGTTCAGCACCAACCCCGCGACCTCGGTCGTCGCGAGCATCGTGGGACTGGGGAGTGCCGGTGCGGCGCAGAACGCGATGAGCCTCGTCCCGTCGGACCTGGTGCTCGATCGCGTGTACGTGCATCCGCAGCCGACGCAGAATGTGCAACGCTGCGTGGAGCTGCACAGCGCGCGCGCCGCCGTGCTCGATTCATACCTGATGGACTGCCACGGCAAGGGATTCGACTCGCAGGCCATCGTTGGATGGAACGGACCCGGGCCGTACCGCATCGAGAACAACACGCTGGCCGGCGCGGGCGAGAACATCATGTTCGGCGGTGCCGACCCGAAGGTCCCTGGCGTCATCTCCAGCGACATCATCATCCGCCGCAACTACATCTACACGCCTCCCAGCTGGAAGGGGGTGTGGACGAAGAAGAACATCTTCGAGTCCAAGGCATCGCAGCGCGTGCTGATCGAGGGCAACGTCCTCGAAGGGTCGTGGACCGACGCGCAGGTTGGCTACGCCTTCATCCTCAAGGTGGCCAACCAGAATGGCGGTTGCACCTGGTGCATCTCCAACGATATCACGATCCGCGACAACCTCATCCGGAATGTGGGGGGCGCCTTCGGGATCACGGGGAAGGACGGGGCGAACCCCATTGGCCAGCTGCTCAGTCGCCTGTTGATCGAGAACAACTATGTCGACAGCGTGAACGTGGGGGTGTATACCGGTGTCGGACGCTTTGTCGACATCATGAACAACGCGCAGGACGTGATCATCCGCCGCAACACGATGGTGGCGCCGGGCAACCTGGCGCAGTTCCTGGACCTGGCGACCATTCCCGCGGCGACCAACTTCACCTATGACCAGAACATCGTGTCGTACGGGACGTACGGCTTGTTCTCGTCGAAGTACGGGAGTGGCGAGGCGTCGTTGCAGGGCTTCAACGGCAACGTATCGTTTGCCGGCAATGTCCTCATCGGCTCGCAGCGCAGCGGCTATCCGCGCGCACGATTCGCGCCCAGCCTGTCGGCGGCGATGCTGCTTGGCGGTGGCGCCGACAAGGGGCGCGTCGACGCAGCGACGCTGAACGTCGTCGTCCCGTAGCGCAGCACGTTCGTCGGTCGCAACCCGGCGCCTAACGGCATGTTTCGGCGCCTAACGGCGCCTGCGAACGCCTAACGGCGCCTGCAGACGCCTAACGGCGCATGCGTGCGTCGAGCGAGGCACCGGCTCCGTGGAGCGCGGTGCCTCGTCTCGTTAGGATCGCGGACCGGGACGCCGCGCCTCGCGGTCAACGGTGGCCACACCTCCCGCAGGGCCGGCGCCATTGCCCGCAGCCGTGCCTGCCCGTTGCGTGACGTGGCGCACACTTCAGCGCCGCGCTGACGATCATTCGTGACCGTTAGGCACGTCCGGACGTCTGTGTCGCGAATGCTGACACCCGCGACCCCAGCGTCGCCGGAACGGTTCTGTACAGTCGTTGTGTGTTAGGTCACATCGCGAGCGGGACTTCGGTCATAACAGCACGGATTCCCCCCTGAATAGCTTCCGCCCGCTTTCCGGCATCGTGATTCGCGTCTCACACGTTGCCCGCTGGGGCGGACGAAATGTCCGCCGCCCCGCGACCTCACCTATCACGACATCGGCAGGATCGCTTCACGCCGTCCTCGGCGCTGGACGCGACAAAGGCAAAACCGTCGAAAGACGGTGACGCAAAGCCACGAGGCTACTGTACGCGCGCGCGTACCACGCCAGTCGAGCCGCCGAACACTCCATTCCTTCTCGAGAGGACCCATGAAGCACCGGAATTGGCGGCTCAGTGCCGGCACACCACTGTTCGCGCTCCTGATCGTTGCTGCCTGCTCGGAGCATGACCAAACCCTGGGCACCCGGGCGCTGTCGCCCGACGTGAGCAGGATCGTTACCCTGTCGGCGACGCAGACTGTCCTGCTGAACGACTCCGTCAACGTCACGTCGATCAGCAGCCTGGCGTCGATGTCGATGTCAGTCGGCGGTGTTACCACCTCATTCCCCGTCACTTGGAAGTCGACCGCGCCGTCCATCGCCTCGGTCAGCAGCAAGGGGATGGTGTTGGCCAAGGCAGTCGGGTCGGCGAAGATCATCGCCGCCTACAGCACGCTTGCCGACACCGTCCCCGTCTCCGTCGTGGCCTCCATCACGCCAGTGGCGAGTGTCACCATCACGGGGACCACCTCCTCCATCTCGCTGGCTGCGAGCACCCAGCTCACCGCCGTCCCGCGCGACTCCACCGGTGCCGTCGTTCCCGGCGCACGCATGTCGTGGTCCTCCGCCACGCCGGCCATCGCCGCGGTGACGTCGAGCGGGCTGGTGTCCGGGACCGGCGTCGGTAAAACGGTCGTCACCGTCACGTCGGGAAGCGCCTCGGGCACGTACGCGATCTCCGTCGTCGCCGCGGCGCCGCCGCCGAGCCTTCCATCGGGGCCGATCGCGGCGCCCGCGCCGCCCGCGCTCTATCAGCCGACGTATCCCACGGTCACCGGAAAGACCTGGTTTGTCGCCAACGGCGGCAACCTGCAGTTTGCGCTCAATCAAGCGCAGCGTGGTGACGAAGTCGTGCTCGCCGCGGGCGCGACCTTCACCGGGAACTTCGTGCTCCCGGCCAAGTCGGGAACGGCGGCCAACGGCTGGGTCCTGGTGCGCTCCGACAAGTCGGGCGGCCTTCCCTCGACCGGGACGCGGGTGACGCCGGCCAACGCGCCGCTAATGCCGCGCCTGTACACGAAGACCGTCGCCCCGGTCCTGCAGACGGCCGCTGGGGCAAGCGGGTGGTGGATCAGCGGGATCGAGATGACCGTCGACCCCGCGCTGACGTACATCCACTACGGCCTGCTCCTTCTGGGCGACGGCTCCTCGGCGCAGAACTCGTTGGCCAGCGTCCCCACCGATCTCGTCATCGATCGCTCGTACATTCACGGGACGCCGCAGGGGCAGCTCGTGCGGTGCGTCGCGCTCAACTCGGCGCGCACGGCAATCCAGGACAGCTACGTGCAGGACTGCCACGTGAAGGGGTTCGATTCGCAGGCCATCGGCGGCTGGAACGGCCCAGGCCCGTATCGCATCGTGAACAACACGCTGGCCGGCGCGGGTGAGAACATCATGTTCGGCGGCGCCGATCCGGCCATCAAGAACCTCATCCCCAGCGACATCGAGATCCGCCGCAACTACATCTACACGCCGATCAGCTGGAAGGGGAAGTTCTCGAAGAAGAACCTCTTCGAGGTGAAGAACGGCCAGCGGATCCTGATCGAGGACAACGTCTTCGACGGGTCGTGGCAGGATGCCCAGACGGGTTTCGCCTTCATTCTCAAAGTCGCCAACCAGTCCGGGAAGTGCACGTGGTGCTTCTCCGGCGACATCACCATTCGCCGGAACATCATCCGCAACGCGGGCGCGGGCTTTGGTATCACGGGCAAGGACGGGTCGAACGCGATCGGTGGTCTCCTCAATCGCCTGCTTATCGAGCAGAACTACATGGAGGACATCAACGTCGGGCAGTACCTCGGCGAGGCACGGCTCATCAGCATCATGAACAATGTGCAGAACGTCACCGTGCGACGTAACACGCTTATCTCGTCGGGGATGCTGATGCAGTACCTGAACAGCGGGACGCAACTGGCCGCGACCAACTTCGCGTTCCAGGACAACATCGTGACCTACGGGAAGTACGGCTTCTTCTCGTCCTGGTACGGCATCGGCCAGGGATCGATGTCGACCTTCCAGGGGACGAAGATCTTCCAGAACATCGACATGATCGGCGCGACGAAGAGCGGATACCCGAACGGGAAGTTCTGGGGCTCGCTGTCAACGGCGCTTGCCTCGGGCAATGGCGTCTCCCCCTCGGCGGTCGCGTCGTCCACGCAGGGTGTGATCATCCCGTAACAGCTGCAATGCAGGGGACCGACGCGCTGGCGTCGGTGATGTCGCGGGGGGCGTCCGTTCGGACGCCCCCCGCGACGCGTTAGGCGCCCGCGGCAACCTCGCCCCTGTCCTCCTGCTGGTCGCCGGGCGCGCCTCGCCCGCTGAGGCCACGGCCGATGGCGTCTCGCCCGACGGCGTGTTGCCCGACGGCGCCGCAAGAGGTCCGGAAGTTCCGCACGCGCCCGACGTGACATGCCGCACACTCGGCGCGGCGCCCTCGCAATCTGCAACGGCACGTGCGCCCCGCCGCGCTCGCTTTGGCGCGCATCACACGCTCCCACTGTGACGCACGTCGCCAACTGAACTTGTGTTAACTTCATATCTAGCAATGACTTACGTGTTACCGGTCGTGCGCATGCCTCGTCCATATGGTGACGGGCGGACCGCAACCGGCATCCGCAGTCACGTGGGCCACCGATGGTCGGGGCCGCGAGAAGGGCATACCCGGTGAAAGCCGGCGACGCAAAGCCACGAGGCTACAGCGCACCTAAACGCGCCATGCCAGTCGGGCTGCCGAACGATCACGAAGTTGGAGGACCCATGGAACGCGGCAGTTCTTTCGTTAGGCTCGTCACGCTGGTCAGCACCACAATCCTCGCCGCCGCATGCTCGGGTTCCGATGCTGGCGGCGTTTCCACGCCCCCGGCACCGCCGGTCGATCGCATCGTGGTGGAAGTGTCGCCGCGGATCGACTCGATCCCGGTCGGGACATCCCGGTCCCTCTCGGTGAGTGTCACGAATGGCGCCGGCGTCGCGCGCAACGTCCCCGTCACCTGGACGTCGCTCTCTCCCGCCATCGCCACGGTCTCCAACGGGACCGTCACGGCGATCGCGGCCGGCGACGCGCAAGTTGTCGTCACCGCGGGCGCCGCCGCCGACACGGCACGCCTCACGGTCTACGGCGCGCAACTGGCGCTGCAGCTCTCGCCTGGGGCGGTCGACGCCACGTTGGGTGACACCATCACCTTCGAGGCGACGATCGTCGACCAGGCCGGGACCGCCACGCGCGTCCAGGACATCACTTGGGCGCTCTCCGATTCCTCGGCGGCCGAGTTGATTGGCGCCGGAACCGTTGCCACGCGTGAATCGGGAACGCTCGCCGTGATGGCGACGGTCAACAGCCGGACGGCAACCGCCGCCGTCCAGGTCAGGTCGGCGACCGTCTCGTCCATCACCATCGTTCCCAGCAATCTCTCGTTGGCGGTCGGAACCAACGCCACGCTTGCCGCCGACCTCCGCGACAGCCGTGGGCGCTCCATCACCGGGCGTGCCATCACCTGGACGTCCTCGAACGCCTCGGTCGCCGTCGTCGAGAAGAGCGGCGCCGTCAGGGCCATCGCCGTCGGCGGCGCAATCATTACGGCCACCGCCGGGGGAAAGTCGGCCACGGCCGCCGTGAACGTCTACTCGGCCGGCGCCAGCTCCGTCACGATCGCCCTTCCCAACGATTCGCTGGGCACTGGGCGCACGATGCAGGCGGTGGCGCAGCCGCTCGACGCCGAAGGCAACCTGCTCACCGGAAAGGTGGTCGCGTGGCAGTCGAGCAATCCCTCGGTCGCGACGATCAACAGCGCCGGCGTGATCACCGCGCTCGCCTCCGGGAAGACCAACATCGCCGTCATCTGCGACGGCAAGACGTCGACCGTGACGCTGACGACTGCCGTCCCCGTCGCAACGACCGTCACCGTGACGCCGCCGACGGCGACGCTCACGGTCGGCACCACGTCGCGCCTGACGGCCGACGTCCGCGACCAGTTCGACTTCAAGCTCAGCGGCGCCCCGGTCACCTGGTCGTCGGCCGCCGCGTCGATCGCCTCCGTTGCGACTGACGGCACCGTGACCGCGAAGGTCACCGGCACGACGTCGATTCGCGCCACCAGCGGTGCCCTGAGCGCCACCTCCGCCGTGACGGTTCAGGGCGTCCCGGTGGCATCGGTGCACGTTTCGCCCGAAACACTCGCCATCGAGGAAGGCGACGTGGTGCAGTTGGTTGCCACCGCGTACGACGCGAGCGGCAACGTCCTGGACAACCGTCCGGTGAGCTGGACCGCGTCGTCGGCGACGGTCACGGTGTCTGCCACCGGGAGCGTCAGCGGCGTCAAGGCCGGGACCGCGACCGTGACAGCGAACATCGAGGGGAAGACCGCGAAGTCGACCGTCACCGTCAGCACGCCGCAGCCGCCGGAGGTCGCCAAGGTCACGCTCACGCTGAACTCGAGCGCGCTGAGCGTCGGTCAGGTGACGAGTGCCGTGGCGCGCGTCTACGACGCCGAAGGAAACCTGCTCGCCGTCCCGGTGACCTACGTGAGCTCTGCGCCGAGCATCGCGACGGTCGATGTCGACGGCACGGTATCGGCAGTGTCCGCCGGATCGGCGGCGATCACCGCCACCGCCGACGGGGTGAGCGGGCTGGCGAGCGTGGCGGTTTCCGCGCCGCAGGCGGCGCCGGTCGCGACCGTTGCACTCACGGCCCCGAGCACGACGCTCTTCGTTGGTGACTCCACCACGCTCAGCGTCACGCTCCTCGATGCCGCGCAGAATGTCCTGACGGGGCGCACCATCGCCTATGCGTCATCCAATGCACAGGTGGCGACGGTCTCCGCCTCCGGGTTGGTGCGCGGGGTTGGCGCCGGGAGTGCGAACATCAGCGCGACGAGCGGTTCGGCCAGCAAGTCGCTCACCTTCACCATTCGCACGGTGCCGACGGTACCGCCGACCGTGGCGGTGGTGACGGTCACGCTCGCGCAGTCGGCGCTCGTAGTCGGTGGCGCGACGCAGGCAACCGCTGTGTTGACCGACTCCAGCGGCGCGCCGTTCTCCGGCACGGTGGCCTGGAGCTCGTCCAACACGGCGGTCGCCACGGTGTCCCAGAGTGGCTACGTGAGTGTGGTGGGTGTGGGGAGCGCCGTCATCTCGGCGTCGAGCGGCGGCAAGACCGGGAGCGCGACGCTGTCGGCGACCGCCCCGGCTGCCACCGTGAAGACAGTGACCGTGACATTGGCGTCGCCGAGCATTGTGGTCGGCACCAGCGCGCAGGTGACCGCGGTAGCCAGGGATTCCGCGGGGAATGTGCTGACCGGGAAGAGCGTGAGCTGGAGCTCCAGCGCCACGTCGGTGGCCTCGCTGGCCGCCAGCAACACGGGGACGAACACGGCGACCGCCGTTGCAGCTGGAACGTCGAAGCTGTCGGCGACGGTTGGCGGGGTGAGCGGCAACGCGACGCTGACGGTGACTGCACCGCCGGCAAACACCCCGCCGGCGTCCACGCCCGTCACCCTCCCGGCGCTCCCGACCATCCTGAACCCGGTGTACCCGAAGGTGACCGGGAAGCAGTGGGCGGTGCACGCGGGTGACAACCTGCAGTCGATCCTGAACCAGGCGCAACGCGGCGACGAGATCGTGATCGACGCGGGCGCCACCTTCACCGGCAACTTCACGCTGCCGGTCAAGACCGGCTCGACCGCAGCGAACGGGTGGATCATCGTCCGTTCCAGCCAACAGTCGGCGCTCCCGCCGCAGGGGACGCGAGTCACGTCGCAGCAGGCGTCGCTGATGCCCAAGATCTTCTCGCCCAACACGATGACGGCGCTCACTGCCGGCGTGAACACGGGCGGGTGGTGGATCAGCGGCGTGGAGTTCAGCCTGGCGCCCACGGTGACGTCGGCGGCGGGGAGCATCGTCGCCATCGGCCTGGCCACGTCGGCGCAGAACTCGCTCTCGCTCGTCCCGAGCGACTTCGTCCTCGACCGTGTCTACATCCACGCACAACCGAACCAGAGCATCCAGCGTTGCCTCGAGCTGCACGCGGCGCGAGTCGCGGTGATGGACAGCTACCTGGTCGAGTGCCACGGGAAGGGCTTCGACTCGCAGGCGATCGTTGGATGGAACGGGACGGGTCCCTACAAGATCGTGAACAACACGCTGGCCGGTGCCGGCGAGAACGTGATGTTCGGCGGCGCCGACCCCAAGGTTCCGGGCGCGATCTCCAGCGACATCGAGATCCGGCGCAACTACATCTACACGCCCGCCAGCTGGAAGGGCGTGTGGACGAAGAAGAACATCTTCGAGACCAAGGCGTCGCAGCGCGTCCTGATCGAGGGGAACGTCTTCGAGGGCTCCTGGACCGATGCCCAGACCGGGTACGCCTTCGTCCTGAAGGTTGCCAACCAGAGCGGCGGGTGCACCTGGTGCATCTCGAACGACATCACCATCCGCAACAACATCGTTCGCAATGCCGGCGCCGGCGTCGGCATCACCGGGAAGGACGGCTCCAACACGATCGGTGGGCTGCTGAGCCGGCTGCTGATCGAGAACAACTACTTCGAGAACATCAATACGGGGGCGTACACGGGTGCCGGGCGCATGATCGCCATCATGAACGATGCGCACGACGTCACGATCCGCAGCAACACGATGACCGCTCCCGGTGCGCTGTCACACTACCTCAACATTGCCACGCAATCGGCGGCGACCAACTTCGCCTTCCAGAACAATGTCATGACGCTGGGAACTTACGGGCTCTTCTCGTCGTGGTACGGCTCGGGTGAGACGCCGAACCTTGCGGCCTTCAGAGGCACCGTGGTGTTCCAGAAGTCGGTGCTGATCGGTGCGGCGCAGAAGAACTACCCGAATGCCCAGTTCGTCTCGTCGCTCTCGGCGGCCCAGTCCACGGGGATCGGCGCCGACATGGCGGCGATCAATGCCGCCACGCAAGGGGTGGTGATCCCGTAGCTCGGCGATCCAGCCACTGAAAAGCGGGCGGGGACCCCAGGTCCTCGCCCGCTCTTCAGTGGTGGCCGCACCTCGCGGCGACGGCGCGCCTGCCGCGCCCCCTAACGAGTGGACGGTGCCGGCGCGACGGCGTCGAGCCAGCCAACGGGGTAGCGCATCGTCTCGACGCCCGCCGTCCGGGCTGGCAACTCGAGCGCGGCGACCGACTCGCCGGACTCGTCCAGCACCTCGACCTCGTCGGCGGCAAAGCCGGTCAGGGGCCAGTGGAAGCGGTCGAACGCGTGCGCAGCGATCGGGATGCGCGCGGGATCGTAGCCGAGCAGGCGCGCGGCCACGAGGTCGACCGCCGCGGCGTTGTCGCCGCCGATCACCAATCCCATCGGCAGCGGCTCCGGGCGCAACGGTCCATTGGCGTGCCCGGCGGTGATGGCGTCGACGAGGTGCAGCACGCGCCGCTGCGGATCGTTGGCCACCGTACCGTCGGGACGACCGTACAGGAGCACGCGATTCAGGTCGAGGCAGGTGCGCCAGATGGTGTCGTTGCCGGACCAGGACCCCTCGATACCCAGCTCGTCACCACGCTCGTGCAGCACGCGCTCCAGGACGCGCGTGGGGAGCGACAACGCGCGCCGAACGCCCAGCGAGCGCGTCGTGTTCGCCTGGTCGTAGACATACTCCAGCGCGCGCTTCACCGCGTCGCTTCCGGGATAGCAGTCGCCCCCATCGGACGCACCACCGACGCGATGGTGGGGGAGATACTCCTTGTTCCCGTTGATCCCGATGAGGTTCTTGAGCGCGCAGGTGACGCCGGCCTTCTTGTGCGTCTTGAGCTTGGGGAGGTTGACGACGACATCGGCCTCGATGATGTCGCGCGCCACGAGATACTGGTGCCGCCCCGGCCCGTGCGTCCGCTCCATCTCGCCGGGGGGATACTGCGTGACGCGAAAGATCCCCGGGCGAGAGATGGGTTCGAGCAGGGATTCGCTCCCCAGGTCGTAGAGCACGAATCGATCAACCGAGAGCACCCCTTCGCGCTCCACACGAACGCCGTCCACAAACGACGCGTGCGTGCGGCGGTAGTCGCGAGGACCGCTGAAGCGAGGCTCGCGAGCCGCGAGCGTCGCCGCCCACTCGCCCAGCCCCGTCACCTCGAGGAGCGCATTGAAATCGCACTCCTGGATCGGCGCGTCGCCAAGAACGACGGCGCCGGCGCCGCTGGCGAGGAGCTCCTCGACGACGACCCGGATCATCGCCGTGTGCGTCAGCAGCGGTTCGATGCCGCCGTCGCCGCGATTCGTGTGCAGGACGAGGTTGGGCTTCACCACGACGCGTGCTCCTGCGGGGAGGACGCGGGCAAAGGCCGGTGCGTCGGCCGAACCGCTCCATCCCAGCCGGGCGGCCACGCCGCGCACGGCGCGTTGCACCTCACGGATGTCATACGTTGGCCGCTCACCGGTGGCGTCCCGGTGTGCCGAGCGCCCCAGCGCCACCAGCGGTCGCCCCGTGGTCATGCCACGTGCTCGGGCGCAAGCTGCTTGTCCTGCTGCGCGCGGTTGGACTCCGGCGCGTGCGACAGGACGGGACGCCACTTGCTGGCCGAAGTGCGCGCGATGGCGTCGACGGTGGTAACGTGCATGGAGAGCCCCGGGAGGTTCTGCCGCAGCACCGCCACGATGCGCTCGCCGTGCGCCGCACCATATCCCTCGGCCGGCACGACCTGGATCTCCACGCCGTAGTCGGCATCCTGGCGAATCTGGAACTCGCGCAATGGGAAATCCTTCATGAGATGGACGGCGCCGTGCCCGTCGAGCCAGCGACCGTCGGGATGGTACAGGCGGTCCACCTTGCGCCCGAGGATGTGCACCAGCCGCAACGCGCCCCCGTCCCGCCCTTCGCCAGCTGCAAAGCGCGCCACGTCGCCGATGCGGTAACGCAGCATCGGCATGGCATCCGCCTGGAGCTTGGTCACGAGGATCTCGGCGTCGTCACCGTCATCGGCAGGTTCCACCAGCACATTGGCCCAGTCGATGTCGAAGGCGAGGGAGACGCGCGGGTCGAGTTGCATCCCGATCAACCCGATCTCGCGGCTGCCGTATCGCTCGTGCACCGGGGCGGAGAACGCTTGCTCCACGCGCGCACGCTGCTGCGGCCACAGCTTCTCGGCACCGGTGACGATGCGCCGGGTTGGGTAGTGCGCCGTGAGCCCGTTGGCGAGGAGCGTGCTCGCCAATGCATCGAGCGCGCTGGCGTAGGCCACCAGGCACGTGGGCGCCTGGCGCTCCATCGAGGCGTGATACCTCAGCAGGAGGTCGGGCGAGAGACGGAAGCAGTCGTACCAGGTCTGCGCCGTCAGTACTTCGCGCAGCTGTTCGCGCCACTGGGTGCGCTCCCGCGCGTCGATGTGATGTCCCCACAGGAAGGCGGTGCTCACCCAACGCGGGACACCCAATCGCTCCATGAAGTGCTCGATTCCGCTCAGCCGCCAGCCGCGCTCGCGCGGGCCGCTGAAGTATGCGAGCGGAACGCCCGTCGACCCTCCCGTACTGTCGCGGCGCCGAAGAGACGGCGCGACGCGCGGCGAGACCATCGCGTTGATGTTCGCGGCGACGTCGTCACGGTCGAGTGCCGGGAGTCGGGCGAAGTCGCGAAAGGAGAAATCGGCGCGCGGATCGAGCCCCGCCGCCGAGAGTCGGGCCCGGTAGAACGCCGAGTCCTCGGCCGCGCGTCGGACGATGTCACGCAGGCGTTGCAGCTGCCACGCGTGCTTCTGCTCGTCGCTCCACGACAGCGTGCGACGGCGAAACTGCAGCCCGTCGGCAAAGTGGCGCTCGCCCTCTCGCATCGAGGGGCGCAAGGACCGGACGGTATCGAGCGCCGCGATCACGCCTCGACTCACCAGCTCTCGTCCCGTCATGCCCCTCGAATGCTGACCGGAATCAGGCACGCGCTACGCCCGCGCCGCGCGAATGCGCGGCCCCGCGCGCCCCTGCTCGTAGTCGTCGACCTCCTTCGTCGCCACCTGCGCGGCCGCGAGGATCAGGGCAAGGTGCGTGTAGGTGAACGTCACGTGCGCGAACGTCCCGAACATCCCGGCCAACCCAAAGCAGAGCAGCGCCAGAAGGAGCATCTTGAGTTGGTTGGCGTATTCCTCGGAGTAACTCCGCACGCGTCGCATTGCCGCGATGCCCGGCACGACCACCGCGCCGATCATCGCAGTCCACAGGAAGAAGCCGAGATACCCCGTTTCGCCCAGGACCGTGAGATACGTGTTGTGCGCGTCGCGCGCGCCGCCGGCAATTCGCTTGAAGGCCTGACGTCGCGAGTAGAAGGCGTGGGCGTAGGGATACGAACCCCACCCCACACCAATGATCGGCCACTCCTCGTGCACCTGCCACGCGACCTTCCAGATCTCGAACCGCTGCTCGGCTGAGCGCGAGTCGTTGGCTTCGGTCAGGTCGCCGGCTTCCGTTGCCGCCTTGAGGCTGCCCAGTCGCTCCCACACGCCGCTGGGTGCGAAGACGCCGACCACGACCGCCACGGCGAGCAGGCTGAAGATCGTCTTGGCGCGCCCCTTCCCCTGTACCAGGAAGTACACGAGCACCGTGGCGCCAATCGCCACGATTGCCCCGCGCGACTGCGTCATGAAGATGATCATCGGAATCGCCGCGATGCCGATGAGGGCGGCGTTGCGAATGAGCTTGAGCCGCTCGGTGTAGACGAGCGCCACGCACAGCCCCAGCGGGAGCATGAGGAGCGCCGCCATGTCGTTGGGGTTCTCGAAGGCGTGGTTCCACGCAACGCGCCCCTGCGTGGCGGCGCGATACACAAACCAGTTGAAGATCCCGCCGCGCACCGGGAAGAGCGCGTACAGCGCGAGATAGTAGAAGAGGTAGAAGCGGATGCGCGCCCGGTTCGTGAGCACGGCCAGCGACACGAGGGTGATGACAAACACCTTCACCATGTCCTCGAACGGCTTCCAATCCTTCTGGCCGAATGGCGACGCCCGGAAGCCGATGGCGACGATGACGAGGAAGAGCGCCATCAGGACCATCGGAAGCGGGAACTTCCACTTCTCCGTCTTGCTGAAGGTGACCCCGATGACGGCGGCGACGATGGCCACCTGCCCCAGGTTCACGAGGTACGACGTGACGACGAAGATGTAGAGGAGGAACGCGACGTAGCCGAGCGACCAGTCAACGCCCTGCCACGGCCACTTGAAGGCGTCCTCGATGCGCGGAAAGGCCCCGAACCAGCCGGCCGTTCCCCCAGCCTGCGCGGGGGTCGCCTCGCCTTGGCGCGAGCGCCACCGTCCGCGCCACGTCCCCGCCGCCGGCGGCACGGGAGACGGCTCAGGCGGTGAGGTAATCGGAGGGAGGGGGGGGAGGGCGTCACCCAGCGCCGGCGCCGCGTTGCCGCCGCGCCAGCGCGCCGATCTCCAGCCGCCCTCTGCCTGTGGTCTCATGACGACGTTCCAACTCCCTGAACCGCGTTTTGGGTCCTGTCTGAGGACGGTTGGCGTCCTCGACGTGCAACCCCTTCGCCCATGCAAGTTACGCGCACGCAGCGGTGCGGCACCCTTCTCGCGACTGGGGAGTACACCGCACCCCGCTGATCGGTCATCTTGTCTTCACCCTGCGCGCCAGGGAGTCGGATACGCCGGGACCAAGACAAATCGACGTGAAAACCATCCTCGTAACCGGCGCCGCCGGCTTCATCGGGTTCCACCTCGCCCAGCGGCTCCTCGCACGCGGCGACCGGGTCATTGGCCTCGACAACCTCAACGAGTACTACGACCCGGCCCTCAAGCACGCCCGGCTGGCCGTGCTGCGGAAGGAGCCCGACTTCGACTTCCGGCTGCTCGACCTGGCCGACGACGACGGGATGCGAGCCCTATTCGACGGAGCCCGCTTCGACGCCGTCGCGCACCTGGCGGCCCAGGCCGGCGTGCGGTACTCGCTCCAGAACCCACACGCCTACGTGAAGAGCAACGTACAGGGGTTCCTCAACATCCTGGAGGGGTGCCGGCATCACGCCATCCCGCACCTGGTGTACGCCTCCACCAGCTCCGTGTACGGGGCCAGCACCGCCATGCCCTTCTCGGTCCACAAGGGCGCCGACCATCCGCTGACCATCTACGCCGCTACCAAGCGCGCCGACGAACTCATGGCGCACTCCTACGCGTCGCTGTTCGGCATTCCGTGCACCGGGCTGCGCTTCTTCACCGTGTACGGGCCCTATGGCCGGCCGGACATGGCGCTCTTCATCTTCCTCAAGGCGATGCTGGCCGGCGAGACGATCCCGGTCTTCAACCACGGGGAGATGCAGCGCGACTTCACCTATGTGGGCGACATCGTCGAGGGCTTCGTTCGCGCGATCGACCACCCGGCCACTCCTAACCCGCACTGGGACGGGGCCAATCCCGACCCCGCGACCTCGGCTGCGCCGTACCGGCTCTACAACATCGGTAACCAATTGCCCGTCCGCCTGCTCGACATGATTAGGCTGCTGGAGAAGCACTCGGGGGTGACGGCCCGGCTGGAGATGCTCCCGATGCAGCCCGGCGACGTCCCGGCCACCTGGGCCGACAGCTCGGACCTGGCGCGCGACCTGGGCTTTGCCCCGCAGACCTCGCTCGACGAGGGGGTGGGGCGCTTCGTGGCGTGGTATCGCGCCCACTACGCGGCCTAGTCAAGGAAAGCGGGCGCGCCACGTGAATGCGCCGGCGCCCTCGTGTCAGAACTGCTTCCTCAGAAATAGCCCTGCGCCGACAGTCGCTTGAGCAGCTCCTCTTCCTTGCTCGGCGCCGGCCGGTCGGAATCGCGGGGGATGATCCCGATCAGCTCCAGCGTGCTCAGCACCTTCCACGCGGCGTCGTCCACCGATTCACGGTCGGCGTGGATGTGCACTTCGGGTTCGAGGGGCGCTTCATACGGCGCGTTGATCCCGGTGAATTCCTCGATCTCTCCGCGCCGCGCCTTCGCGTACATCCCGTCGATGTCGCGCGCTTCGGCGACTTCGACGGGGCACTCCACGTACACCTCGATGAAGTTCGTCGTGTTCTGCCGCACCTCGTCGCGCGTGGCGCGATAGGGTGATACCGCGGCGCAGATGGCGATGACGCCGTTGCGCGACAGGAGCTTGGCCACATAGCCAATGCGGCGCACGTTCTCCTCGCGATCCGCCCTGGAAAAGCCGAGCCCGCGGGACAGCGACTCGCGCACCTCCGACCCGTCGAGCAGCTCCGTGGCGAAGCCGCGCTCCAGGAGCTGGCGATACACGGCGTGCGCAATGGTCGACTTCCCCGATGAGGGGAGCCCGGTGAACCAGACCACGGCGCCGTAGTTCGCGGTCATGTGCGCGTCACACCAATCCGAGGATGGGCCACCAGAGCCAGGCCACGAGGAGAACGATCGCGATGGAGGCGACGGTCATGATTGCCCCCGCCTTCACGACGTCCATCATGCGAAGATAGCCGCTGGCGAAGACGATGGTGTTGGGCGCCGACGAGAAGGGGAGCGCGAAGTCCAGCCCGGCACCGATGGAAGTGGCGAGGGTGAGGGCCACGGGCGACGCTCCCAGCGTCTTGCCGAGCGAGAAGGCCAGGGGGAGCATGACCGCCACGGCCGCGGCGTTGCTCATGAACTCGGAGAGGATGAGCGAACCGACCAGGACCGCTCCCACGGCGAGCAGGGGAGGGAACGATTGGTCGCCCACCATGCGCTCGACGATCCAGCGCGCGGCGCCGGTCCTGTCGATGACGGCGCCGAGGGCGATGGCACCGCCGTACATGAGGACGATGTTCCAGTAGATCCGGCGCTCCGCCTCCTCCCACTCGATGGCCCGCGTGGCAAAGAGCGCGGCGGCGCCAAGAAGGGCAATGACCGCAAGGTCGAAGCGGTCGCCAACCAGGATCCACGCCGCGATGGTGAGCGTCGCGATGGTCGCCACTTTCCACTGGCGAGCCTGCATGGGGCCAAGCTGCCGCACCTGCGCCTCGAGCATCACGCGCGCCGAGGTGAACGAGACCTCCTCCCGTGGAAATGTCCATCGCAGAATGAACGGGACGACGGCCACGCCAAGCACGATCATGGGGATGGCGGCGGCCACCCATTCGCCGAAGGAGATGGTGCGCCCGTACGACTCGCGCAGCATCCCCAGGGCGAGCGCGGCACGCGTGCTCCCGAGGAACGAGGCGTTGGAGCCGACCATTGCCCCCCACCCTAACGACAGGAAGAGCGTCTTGGCGTAGTTGCTGTGCAGCGGTCGCAGGCGCAACGCCTGCGCCACCTCGACGGCGATGGGGAAGAGCATCGCCGACGTTGCCTGGTTAGGCATCCACATGGTGCCGAACGCCGCGGCGAGCATCATTCCCGTGGCAAAGGCGTAGGGCGACCGCTCGAAGTAGCGCAGGAAGAGGAGGGCGCTGCGCTTGCTGAGCCCACTGTCCACCATCGCCCCGCCGATAATGAAGACCCCGATGAGGAAGAAGACGGCGGAGTTGCCGAAGGCGGCGAATGCCTCGCTCGTCTTCATCGCCCCCGTGATGGCGAGGAGTGCGATGGAGAGCAGCCCCGTCACGCCGAAGGGGACGGCGTTGGTGACCCAGAGCGTCGTGCAGAGGAGAAAGATGGCGCACCCCGTTTTCCCCTGGGGAGTGAGACCGGCGGGGAGCGGGGCGAGGTAGATCCACAGCGAGACGGCGATGCCGATGACCAGAATCGCGCGCTGCCCGATCTCCTCCCACGAACGGCTCGGCGGCGGCGGCGGTGGCTCTGCGGGGAGTTGGCGCTCCTCCGGCCAGCGGAAGGCGGCCGGGCGGGGTGGGAGCGCTCCGCCCGAGGCGGCGGGGCGTTGGTGGTCCGGCGGGTGCGCTGTCATGGCGCGTTAGCTGGCGAGCGCTGCGCCGCGCCGCGCAATGGCCACCTTGAGCGCCTCGACGTGCGAATAGGGGAGCTTGATGCGCCCCATCAGCCGCCCTTCGTTCACATCGCCGTGATCGTCCGAGCCGCCGGTCACGAGGAGCCGATGTCGCAGGGCGAGCGCAGCGAAGTGGGCGGTCTGCGCGCTGTCGTGCTGCGGATAGTGGACCTCGATCCCGTCGAGCCCCCAGGCGACGAACTGGGCGATCTCCGCGTCGGAGAGCCTGGTGCGCCCCGGGTGCGCGGCGACAGCCACGCCTCCCGCGGCGTGGATCGCGGCGATGGCCTCCTGGGGCGAGACCTTGACGCGCTGGACGTAGCAGCGCCCGCCGTCGAGGATGAGCTCAGGGGTGAAGGCCGACTTCACGTCCGGGACGATCCCCGCCTCCACCATGGCGCGCGCCACGTGCGGACGCCCGATGTTCTCGGTCCCCCCCGCGATCTCGACCACGCGGTCGAAGGAGACGGCGTAGCCGCATTCGTTGAGCTTCCGAACCATCCCCCACGCCCGCGCAAAGCGCCCGTCGCGCAGCGAGTGCAGCAAGTGGGAGAAGTCGGTGGCCCCGGGAGCGATGCCGAAGGCGAGCATGTCGACCTGTCGCTCGTTGCCATCGAGCGTGGAGATCTCGCAGGCCGGAATGAGCTCGATGCCTAACGCCTGAGCCGCCGCCAATCCCTCGGCGATTCCGCCCAGGGTGTCGTGGTCGGTGAGGGCGATCGCGGCAAAGCCCATGGCGTGGGCCCGCCGCACCACTTCCGACGGCGCATCGGAGCCGTCGGAAGCGGTGGAGTGCAGTTGCAGGTCGGCGTACCGGTCGTGCATGGCGCCGCTCACGCCGGGGACTTGTACGCCTCGATGAGGATGCGCGCCAGCTCGGGGCGGGTGAACTCCGGGGGTGGAAGCTCGCCGGCGGTGAGCATCTCACGCACCTTGGTCCCGGAGAGGATGACGTGGTGCGTCTTGTCGTGCGGGCAGGTGCGCGTGGACGCCATGTTGCCGCAGGTGGCGCAGTAGAAGGTGTGCTCGAACTTGAACGGCGTGATGCCGAGTTCGTGGGCCGGGAACTTGTCGATCAGGAGCTGCGCGTCGTAGGAGCCGTAGTAGTTCCCCACGCCGGCGTGGTCGCGCCCGACGATGAAGTGCGTGCAGCCGTAGTTCTTGCGGGCAATGGCGTGCCACACCGCCTCGCGCGGGCCGGCGTAGCGCATCGCCGCCGGGAAGACCGAGAGCATCGCGCGGTTCTTCGGGTAGTAGTGCGCGAGGATCTCCTCGTAGGTCTTCATGCGCACATGGGCCGGGACGTCGTCCGACTTGGTGGCCCCAACGAGCGGATGCAGGAGCAGGCCGTCGACGATCTCCATCGCGACCTTCTGCAGGTACTCGTGCGCGCGGTGCACGGGGTTGCGCGTCTGGAAGCCGACCACCGTCTTCCATCCCAATTCGTCGAAGCGCTGGCGCGTCTCGAGCGGCGTGAGGCGGTATTCGTTGAACAGCTCGTGCACCGGGCGGTTGATCACCTGCACCGGGCCGCCCAGCAGGACCTCTCCCTGCGCCATGAGGCGCGCCACGCCGGGATGCGCCGTCTCGGTGGTGCCAAAGCACTGCTGCGCCTCGCGCGCCTTGTCGTACTCGTAGATGTCGGTGACCTGCATGATCCCCATCAACTGCCCATTGGGATCGCGCAGGGCGATCTCCTCTCCGATGGCGATCGTGGCCGCCTGTTCCTTCGTGACGGCCTTGGTCACCGGGAGCGCCCAGACGAGGCCGTCCGACAGGCGCATCGAGTCGACGACGGTGACGTAGTCGGCCTTGCGCATGAAGCCCACGAGCGGCGACAGCGCGCCGACGCCGATCATCTCCAGGTCGCTGGCCTCGCGATCGTCGAGGTCGAAGTGCTTGAGCTCCCTGGCATGCTCGATGGCCTGCAGCCGCTTCTCCCCCTTGAGCTCGCGGTCGACGAGGATGCCGCCGTGAGGTGCAATGGGGCCGGGAACGCGCTTTCCCCGCTCGACGAGCCTGGCCGCCTCGGCACGGTCAGCCGCAACGCCGCCACCGAGATAGCCCTTCGCCTCGAGCATGCGCATGACCTTGAGCGCGCTCTCCTCGATCGATTCCTTGTCGGTGTCGAGGGTGAGTTCAGGGTTGGTGGGCTCCTCGTAGGGATCGTTGACCCCCGTGAAACCCTGGATCTCCCCGGCCATCGCCTTCTTGTACATCCCCTTCACGTCGCGCTCGACGAGGACTTCGAGTGGCGTGCGGACGTACACTTCACAGAAGTCGCCAATCTCGGTGCGCGCGTTGTCGCGCATGCGCGCGTAGGGCGAAATGAAGCACGAGAGGACAACCACGCCGTTGCGTGTGAGGACCTTCGACACGAAGGTCACGCGCTCGATGTTCTTGTCGCGATCCTCCTTGGAGAAGCCGAGATCACGGCAGAGAGTCTGACGCACGACGTCTCCGTCGAGGCGTTCCGACAGGATGTGGCGCTCCTGCAACAGCTCGTGAACGCGGCGTGCGACTGTGGTCTTTCCAGACCCCGAGAGACCTGTAAACCAGACGGTGACTCCTCTGCTCATGACGACCTTGCGTAGGTGTAAGGAATGACTTCCTGCATGCGATAGGGAGGCGCGAGAGCCAACGGCGCCTGTTGGACGTGACCACCTTGTCAACATACATCCCGGGCCTTGCGGGCCGGTGCCCCGATCTTGCAATAGCGTTGCCTGACCAAGTCGGCGTCTGGGTCGTCCCTTGCACGGCGTCTCCGTGCCTGTGCGCCCGCACGCCGCTTCTCCCGACGGGCGGAGCGCCCTCCCCGCAACTCCGAGGACCAGCCAGCGTGTACATCGGACCCGACTCCCTGATGCCGATCGCCTCGGTTCTCGCGGCGATTGCCGGCTTCTTCCTCATGTTCTGGCGTCGCGTGGTCGGGGCCGTGAAGCTCGTGGCCAGCAAGTTCTCCTCGAAGCGCTGATCCGCCTGGCGACGCCCCCGCCGGCGAGCGCCAATGAGTGAACGGTTTCGCGCCTCCTCCCGCCCGTTCGTCGTCGCCGCCATCGCCGCGACGTGGGCCGGGGGACTTCACGCTGCGATCCTCGGCGCCAAGCACGCCGTGCTCGGACAATTCATCTGGTCCAGTCGCGACGTCATCTGGATGGCGCCGATTGGCTACTTCATCGTGTTCGCGGCGCTTGCCGTTCCGCTCGCTCTGGTGGCCCTCGTTCGCCCGAACTGGATCCCCGCGCGAGTCGTCACCTTCGCCTTTGCGGCGCTCGCGGCGTTTTCCGTCGGGTTGCTCTTCGGGCGCATTCACTGGCTGGCCTCACTCGCCCTCGCCGTCGGCGTCGCGTTTCGCCTGGCGCAGTGGGCCGGTGCGGAGAGTTCGCGTGGCGGACGGCGCGCGCTAAGCTGGGCGACCGCCGCGGTCGCCTTCCTCCTCCTCGGTGGCGCCCTGGCGCTGCGCGCGCGGCGTGCATCGCGCGATGCGCGCGCGGTCGCCGGCGCCGAGCGCGCGAGCGACGAGTCACCCAACGTCCTCTACATCATCCTCGACACAGTGCGCGCCCGTTCGTTGAGCGCGTACGGCGCGCGCGCGGCAACGACGCCGGAGTTGACCCGACTGGCGCAGGAAGGCGTGTTGTTCCGGCATGCCTTCGCCACGGCGCCATGGACGCTCCCATCGCACGCCACGCTGCTCACCGGTCGCGACGTGGCCGAGTTGAGTGCGGCGTGGCTCGTCCCGCTGGACGACTCGACACCAACGCTCGCCGAGGCGTTCTCCTCGAAGGGCTACGCGACCGCCGGCTTTGTCGCGAACCACTTCTACACTGGCTGGGAAATGGGGCTCGGTCGCGGCTTCGGCCGGTACGACGACTACCGCGTCTCGTTCAAGCAGATCCTGCTGAGTACGGCGTTGCTGCAGACGGGCATCGCCACTCGGCTCGCGGCAGCGCATAGTTGGGGTGCGCGCTGGCGGGCCCTGGCGTCGCTCGACGTCCCGCTGCATCCGTCGTTCTACAGCGATCGCAAGACCGCCCCCATGGTGGTGGACGAGTTCCTGCGGTGGCAGCGGGACGTTGGTGCTCGGCGCTTCATGGCATTCCTCAACTTCTACGATGCGCACGAGCCATACGATCCGCCCGCGGACATCGCGCAGCAGTTCGGCGACCCATCGGAGCCGTACGTCCGGTACCAGGGGGCGATCGCGTGGATCGATCGGGAGGTCGGCCGACTGGCGCGCGAGCTCGCTGCGCGTGGGGTGCTCGACCGTACCGTCGTGGTGATCACCTCCGACCATGGCGAGCAGTTCGGGGAACACGGGCTCAAGGGACACGGCAACTCGCTGTATCTCCCGCTCCTGCACGTCCCGCTCGTGATTCGCTATCCGCGCGGCGTACCGGCGGAGACGGTCGTCGACACTCCCGTGTCGCTGCGCGACCTCCCCGCCACCGTGCTGGCCCTCGCCGGCCAGTCGTCAGGCGCAACGATCCCCGGCGTCTCGCTCGACGGATTGTGGAACGGACAGGGGGCACGCCCAAGCCCTATCCTCTCGGAGGTGCGGCAGGAGGGCGATCGCCTCCTCAACGGCGAGGGGCCGCTCGAGCGCGGCGACCTGCGCGGTGCCACGGGCGACTCGTTGCACTACATCCGAAATGGCGACGGCGTCGAGGAGCTCTATGACTTCCGCGCCGACACCGCGGAAGCGCACAACCTCACGGCGCGCGCGGGGAGCGACACGGCGGCGGCACTGCTGCGGCGGCGCGTGCAGGCGATGCCGCCGCATCGTGGCGGGCGGCACTCGCAGCAACGCTAGCGATTACTCGTCGTTCGTCTTGGTGTTGCGCGCCACCATGAGCATCTGCCCCGCGAATGGCTTGAAGGGCATGGAGAGGTACGTGCGCACGATGAGCGGGAGCATGGGCAGGTTGAGGCGCAGCGTCGACTTCATGTTCACCGGCATGAACTTCGGGAAGGCATCGCGAATGGCGAAGCCGTAGGCCTCGAGGAAGTCGTACAGCGATGCGTCGGTGAAGATCTGGATGTGCGTGTAGTCGTCGAAGTACGTCGCCGAGCAGTACTTGAAGTTCGGCTGCATCAGGATCAGCAGCCCGTCCGGCTTGAGAATGCGCCGCATCTCGCGCAGCAGCATCAGCAGGTCGGGGCGATTGAGGTGCTCGAACAGGTTCGAGGCGAAGGCGACATCGAACATGGAGTCCTCGAAGAACTCCATGCTCGTCACCGACGAGACGTGCGTGTGCACGTCCGGCGCGGCGAAGCTCGGAAAGCGCGTGAACACGTCCACCGCGTGTTTCTCGCGCGCGCTGACATTGTTGACAAAATTGCAGTAGCCGGCGCCCAGGTCGAGCACGCGCGAATCGGGGGGGATGTACCGGTTCTGCAGCCACCGCACGACCTCGCGCCACACCAGGTCGCGCCGCGCATCGAAGCCGAAGCGCGTGCTGAAGTAGTTGTCGTACAGCTCGGTGACGGTTTCCCGCCTGGTCGCCGTGCTCCCCTCGTAGGGATCGCGATCCGAATTGAACTCAGTCATCGACCGAACAGCGTGGATTTGGGAAGGCGATACACGCGGGCTATACCGCCCGCGCCGGGACGAATGCCCCGATGCCGCCCGAGGGCGACTGAGTCCAGCACGTACAGCGCCCCGGCCTCATTCTCCTTGGCAAGGAACCCGCCAGCAGGGGGCGGATCGCCGGGGCGCAGGAGCACGTACGCCGGGGCGACCGTGCTGTCCCGGTGGTTCGCATAGTAGTTCCACGCAAGGGGTGAGCCGCCGTACGACTTTTCCGGGACCGCCGGGTTGGCCGGCGGCGGAAAGAGCGCCACGAGCAACTCACTGCGCTTGAAGACGAGCGGATCGCCGGCGCGATACCCCCCGGTTCGGTCCTCCAGCGCCATCCCCACCTCCCGCGTCCCAAGCCAGGGGGTGGTCGTCGGCGGAAGGGAGGCGACGATGGCGATCAGCGCGCCGGCGACGATCGCTCCCCTGAACCACCACGACCGGGGCGCTGCGCGCCAGCACACCGCCAGCGGGAGGATCATCGCCGGCGCGAAGAAGTGCACGGCGAATCGCTGCTGCGTGTAGAAGAAAACGAAGACGGCCGCCGACAGGAGGGAGAGGGCACGCGCCAACTGGTTCTGTCTCCACCAGGCCAGCAGCATCACGGCGGGGACGATGCCGCTGGGAAGGACGACGTACGCGACGCGCTTCACCTCGCGCCACTGCAGGGCGAGCAACCGTTTGGCGAGCGAGCCGGTGGCGTGCTCGGTCCCCGGTGGCGCCGCACCAAGCGCCGACATCAGCCCCGGAACGACCTTCTCCGCCGCGATGCACGCCAGGAGCGAGGCGACGATGATCGCCCCCTCGCGAATGCGCAGCGGGCGGAGGGCGAGCAGCATCGCCACGAGCCAGAAGCCGGCGAAGAGGAGCCCGGCGGGCGAGGTCGCGTACAGGAGCGCGACGAAGAAGGCCATCCACCTCCCCTCACCCCGAATCGTCGCCCCGATGAGGCCGAGCCCCATCGCGACGGTGAGCGTCACGGCGACGCCGGGGAGGGCGATGTCGGCGTGATAGGCCTCGTAGGATGCGTCGAAGGCCATCACGGTCGTGTAGGCGGCCAGGCCGCCCCAGAGGAGCCAGCGGTCCGCCTTCGGGGCATCGGGGGGGCGCTTGAGAAGCGCCGCCAGCCCGGCATACGTCGCCCCCAGCATGAGGATGAAGGGGAGACGAGCCCCCCCCTCCGTCTCACCAAAGAGGCGGACGAACCACGAGATCGGGTACGAGGGGAGAAAGGTCTTGAGCCCCGGATACGTCGACATCCCTCCCGCGGCCGGCGAGAAGAACGGCGAGGCGGAATACAGCATCCGGCGCGCGGCTTCGAACGAGTGCGCGCCGTCGCCGTTCAGGCTCTCCCACAGGAACTTGGGGGCCAGGACTGCCACCAGGGCCGCCGGCATGACGAGCAGCGAAAGGGCCACGGCCTTGTCGCCGGAGTCCCACGGCATCTCGGCGTCGCGCCGCCCCGCCGCGAGTGCAACGACGAAGACGACCGCCGAGAGGGCGACGACGACCAGTGCAAATCCTCGCCCCTGCAACGTGGCGCCAAGGATCGACTGCACCGCGGTGGCGGCCACGCTCACGAGGACGATCGACACCGCAATGCCGCGCAACACCCAGTCGCCGACATTGTTGGCCGCGCGCAACGCCTGGACGGTGAGGAGCCCCGGCGTGAGGAAGAGGACGCAGGCGCTCACCGCGACAACCGGGAAGAGCAGGTACAGCCGAAGGGCTTCGCCGGGAATCCAGTAGGGGTGCGCGGAGCCCCCCAGGCGCCAGAGCGCGGCGGCGCTCTCGACGACATCCGTTCCCAGCAGCGCGGGGAGCGCCAGCGCGAACAGAAGCGCCGACGTGGCAGGGAGTGATCGCCTCACGTGGTCACCGCGTCGCCGCAAGGCGATGGGCTAAAGAAGTGGAGACGGTCGATCGGGGCGTCCATGTAGGCGAGGGTGCCTGGCGGCGACTTGGGAGCGGTCGTGGCGACGGTTGGCCGATGGGCGGGGAGCAAGAAGGAAGCCGATGGGGCTGGCGCGGGCGCTCGTCCCGGAAGACAATGCGTGCTCGCGCTCGCCTCTCTTCCCCTGCGCGCACCCCCAATCGCCCTACGCGTCGATCCGCGACCGCCCTCATGCCCAACGAGACTCACACGGAAGCACTGCTGGCGGGAAGGCGGCGCCGGAGCGTCGTCATCGGCGCAACGGGCTTCATTGGCGGATGGGTGGCGCGCGCTCTGGCGTCGCGAGGTGATGCGCTGCTGCTCGTTGCGCGAGACCTCGAGGCGCTGAGACGCCAGTGGCCGGGCGCCGTTCTCTCTCCCGAGGCGCCGGGCGAGCGCGCCGTCGCACCGACGGTGAGCGTTGCGGCTGGAGACGCGCGCACCATTGACTCGATGGAACGCCATCTGCTGGCGTTTGGGGGAGACACGATCTTCAACCTCGTCGGCTACGGCGTGGACCGCGCCGAGCGGGACGAGGGGCTGGCGATGGCGATCAATCGCGACTTTCCCGTTGCGCTCGCCGAACTCGCGGGCTCGTGGGGCGCGTGCCTCGTGCACGCTGGTTCCGCGCTCGAGTACGGGACCGCGCACGGCGACCTGCGCGAGGACACCGTGCCGATGGCGACCACACGCTACGGCATCACGAAGCTGGCGGGGACCGAGGGGGTGCGCGCCGTTGCCCTTCGGCGCGCGAGCCGGGCGGTGACGGCGCGCCTTTTCACCGTCTACGGGGCGGGGGAACATGCGGGGCGCCTCCTCCCGTCGATCGTCGACCTTGGGGCCGGCGATGCGCCGATTCCTCTCTCGGCGGGGACGCAGCGGCGCGACTTCACCTACGTGGCCGACGTGGTGGAAGGGTTGTTGCGGCTGGCGGACGCGCACCCGGAGCCCGGCGAGCCGGTCAATCTCTGCACGGGACGGCTTCACACGGTCCGCGAATTCGCCGAGGCGGCGGCCGACGCGCTGGGCATCGCGCGCGCACGCCTGGCGTTCGGCGCGATTCCCACGCGCCCCGAGGAGATGGCGCACGACGCCGTGTCGATCGCCCGGCTGCAACGGCTCACCGGGTGGCATCCCGATCCATCGCTCGACGCGGGAGTGCGGCGCGCGGTGGCCGCGTTGCGCGCCGCCGCACCGTTCGCGTAACGCGCGACGCGCGCCAGGCCCGCCTAACGCGCGCGGCGACCCCGCCGCCCGACGACGAATCCGGCGACGAAGCAGGCGACGAGCAGCGCGCCAACCGCTGCCAGCCTCTTGCGCCCGACGACGGTGAGTAGCCATCGCCCCAGCGGCAGTGGCGTCGGCGGCGCGTTGATGAACTTCCACGTCTGCGGCGTGAACTGCGCGGTCGACGACTCGGCGATGGTGTGGACCTTCACGTCGACCGATGGGCCGTCGACGCGCACCTGCAGGAAGTTGTCGAACTGCGAGGAGAGCAGGCGGCTCGACATCATCCCGTGCTGGATCTCCTTCGTGACCGAGTCCTCCAGCGAGGTCTGGAAGTAGCGCACGCCGTCACGCGTGAGGTGCGAGAACTTCATCGGCCCGTAGTCACCCGAGAAGAGCGCGTCGACATGCCCCTTCGCCAGCAGCGGGTGCACGTCACGCCACCACGGTCCATCCTCATCCTGCCACCAGAACAGGTGGTGCATGATGACGAACGTGTGTGCAAAGCCCGGCTTGACGAGTTCGGTTGCGAGCCAGTCCTTCTGCGCCGGCTCGAGATCGGGAGGGCGGACAAACGGATTCTTGCGTGTGTCGCCGTCGGCCGGGATCCAGGGGCTGGCGAGGAGGATCAATCGCGAGTCACCGATGGCAACCGACTGCGGAAGGATGCCGTACCGCTCGCGATAGATGTCGCGCGTCGGGATGTCGTTGATGTCGTGGTTGCCGGGGGCGCGGTACACCGGGACGCCCAGCGTGGCGAGCGCCGAGTCGACATATTCCCACTCGCGTCGCACGGTGGCGTACCCGGCAACGCGCTTGTCGGTCTCGCCCCACACGACATCGCCCGTGAGGACCAGGAAGTCCGGGCGCAGCTGGCGGATGGCCTGCACCACTTCCGGCAACTTGGAGTTGGGGCCCGTGGCGTCGCCGCGCAGGTGCCCGATGACGACGAACGAGTACGGCGCCCCCGCGGCGATCCGCGGTGGAGCCGGCGGGCCTCCCGTGAGCCCTGAGGGGCGCTCGCCGAACGCCGACGACAGGGGAAGCGTGGGCAGTGATGACGCCGTCGGTTGCGACGACGCCGTCGGCTGTGACGACGCCGTCACCTGTGATCCTGGCGGCGACTGGGCGATTGCCGCCGCGGCGGCCACGCCAATCGACATCGTCAGCAGCAATGCGCCCGTCGCCAGGCGACGCCGCGCGCCCCCACTCGTTCGAGGCGCGCGCGCTGCGGGCATGTGCGGTGGTGCAGACATCTATCTGGACGGCCGTGGAGTCGGGCGCGGTGGCGTGGTGGGCGAGGCCGGGATCACGCGGTAGCCGCGCAGGTTGAGGCGCGCGCCGCGCGGGATGGTGAGCCCCGAGTTCGGATCGACCTCCGTGAGCCCCGGGACGGGCGCGAGGTCGAGCGCCACACCACGGTAGGTGCCCGGCGGGAGTGCGACGGTCACGAAGTGCGCGGTGGCGGGATCGCTTCCGAGCGTAAAGTCGCGCTGCACGTCCGCGGTCGCCCCATCGCCGTGCACGATGGCGCGCGACGATCCGGCGTCGCGCCCCGCCAACTCGAGCACCAGCGAGCCGCCCGCCGGCAGCGACCATCTCACGGCGCGGGCGGCGCGTCCCGCATGTCGCGAGACTTCGAGCACCAGCGCGTCGCGACGCTTCTCGAGGCGTGTCATCCCGCCGCTCGCCACCCATCCACCCGATACGTCGGCAAAGTCGTCGGTGAAGCTCTGGACGTCGACGGGTGAGGTGGGCGCCACCTCGCGCCACCCAGCCACCAGCCCCGGGCTTGCGCCTGGCGGCACGGCGATCCCCTCCATGCGGTACAGCCACGCAAGGTCCGAGGGCTCTACCACCACCGCCGACCCCGCCGAGTCGAGCCCCGCCACGCCGGCAAGCGTGAGGCGCGAGAACTCGTCGCGCACGCGCGGCGTCCGGTTACCGCTGAAGATCGTTTGTGCCACCGTCGCCCAGCCTCCGCCGCCGTAACGCCAGTTCTTCCGGCGCTCGCGCAACCCCGTCTTGTTGTCCACCACGCGGTTGTGCAGCAGGATCGGGTCGGAGCGGTCCTTCACCTCGATCCCGATGTTGCACTTGAAGATGTCGTTGTTGAAGACGAATGGCGTGCTCGCCTCGCCAATGGAAATCCCCTTGTCGCCCGAGCCGCTGACGCGGTTGCCGATGATGCGCGGCGTCGATGTCATGAGGTCGATGCCGTCACCACCGGCGTCGACGATCGTGTTGTCGATGAGCTCACCGCTGGCGATGTCGAGGTCGATCGCGTCGGAGTTGCCGCGGATGACGGAGGAGTGGCGCAGGTAGAAGCGCGTGTGCAGGGCGTGGAAGGTGTCGTCGCTCCGCAGGTTGTCGCGGAAGATCGAGTGCTCCACCACCACGCCGTCGGCGCGGTGGATGTTGAACATGCCGATGTACTCCACGCGGTTGACGATCGCGCCGCCCCCCTGCGCCACCTCGACAAACTGGAAGATGCTGCTGTCCGCGCCATGCCCCTGGATGGAGAAGGTCCCCCACGGCACGCCCTCGGTGAGCGGCAGGACGCGGATCGGGCGCTCACGGGTGCCCAGCGCGAGCACGCGACCATAGGAGACGAGCGACTGGTCGGGCGCGAGGCGGATGGTCGTGCCGGGTTCGATCACCAGCGTGTCCTTGGCGGCGATCACGAGCGTCTGCTCGAGGCGCACGTCGCCAGCGAGGCGATGGACCGATCCGCGCGACTCGGCGAAGCGCCACGGGTGCCACCCGGTCCCCTCACGCACCGCGCCCCCCGCCTCCCACGACACGCCAGCCGCCGGCGCCCCCGTGACACGGTTGGTGAGGCGCGGGGCGAGCGTTGTGGCTGACGGCAGCCCCGTGACGAACAGGCGGTACGGGACGTGCCCGCGACGGATCTCGGGGCCGGTCGCGTCCCATCCCGAGTAGAGCACGACCGGTGTCGCCAGTTGCAACTGCGCGGCACCGCCCGCGTCGCGCGTCACCGACGTGGCCACCGCGGGGTCCGCCTCGTCGAGCACGCCGTTGAGGTTGCGATCCAGCCGTACGGTGACCGCCCCCGCGGGCGCCGCGGTGGTCGTGAAGCCCTGCAGCTCCGCACCAACCCAGCCGCGCGTTTCCAGGTCGACGATCGTCACCCCCGCGGCCGGCGTGGCGTTGATGGCCACGGTGTCGTCCGACAGCCGCTGGCGAAGCAGCCGCGCATTCCGGCGGATCAATGCCATCGCCTCGTCGCCCGTCCCCACGTCGGGAATCAGGGCGCCTCGCAGGCGATCGTAGGCCAGGTAATTCGCGTAGCGATGCTCGACGCCGCGCACGATGGAGTCGAGCCGCGCGAGGAAGGCGTCGTCCTTGAGGCGCGAGGCAAGGTCGGCCACCGCCGAGTCGACCACGAACGGGTCGCGCATCATCGCCTGGTACCACGGGTTCACCGGCTGCTGCGGGACAGCCAGGTCCATGAGCCGCGTATCCCACGGAATGGGATGCAGCAGCTGTGTGGACGGGTCCTCGTAGATGAGCTGGTTGTGGACCGCGTCGTCGTGGTACGGGTCGCCGGCAAGCAACAGGTAGGAGAGCAGGCGCGCGAACTCGCCGCGGTACACACGCCGCATCAGGCGCTCATGGTCGGCAAATGTCGTCCCGGCAATGTCCTGCAGCAGGAGGCGGAGCTGACCCGTCCCCGCCGAGGTCACGCGGTCGTTGGCCGACGCGCGATCCCACGGGACGAGGTTCTCGAACAGGTTGCGGTTCTGCCCCTTGTAGTAGGAACCGCGCTCCGCCGCGTCGCCGCGGAAGATGTTCCCGGGCATGCGGTCGAAGGGGCGCAGGAACGACTCGTCCACGACCTCGACGAACCGGAACGTGCCGTAGAAGCGGTTGTTCAGGTACACGGCGACGATGTCGGTGGACGGCGCCAGGAGCCCGTACTCCTGCGACATGCGGTTGGCGAGGAACGAGGGGACGACATCCTTCCCCGACAAGCCAAACTGGCGAAAGCGCTTGAAGAAGTCGTCGCGCGGCGTGCGCACCGTCATGGACCGCTTCTCGGTGAGCCAGTGCACGCTGTTGTCGCCGCGCTTGCGCACCCGCACCTTGATGGCCGACTTGCCGTACTTGAGGTCGGCGTCGAGCCAGGCGCCCCACTCGTTCTCGCGATCGATCTCCATCGAGTCCCAGCGCACCGCGGGAAGGCTGAGCTGGACGATGCCCGGCGCCGTGTCCTCGGGGGACAGCGACTCCCGCAGCTGCAACCCGCGCGGGAGCGAGCGCACGCCGTCGACGCGCGCGCTGAACAGCGACTGGATCGACCGCGCCTTCGAGAAGTAGTCGTCGTACTCCCGCGCATGCGCGTAGTCGCGCGCCGCCGCCCCGTACAGGAACGTCAGCGCCGCCAGCGGGAGCATCGAGACGAGGAGGGCATCGCGGAAGCGCAGCCCGGCCCAGAGGCGCTGCAGCACGTTTGGTCTGCCGCGCTCCGTGACGGCCGCAGCGGGAGCACCGGCGCTGGTGCGCGGCGTCGTCATGGCGCGTCTCCCCTGACGCCGGGTGGAAGCCAGCGAACCTGCGCATAGAGCCGGTCGGCGTCGGCGGCGTCGACAAAGGTCGCGGTCAGCAGGCGCGCATGCGCCAGCGCGTCCCACCGCAGCAGGTTGCGGTAGCTCTTGCGCACCATGGCCCACGTCCCCTGGTCGGCGGGCTTGAACAACCGCAGGCGCAGCTGCACGCGCGCAATCGGCGCACCCACGCCGGGCACGGGAACGACCAGCGCCGACGTGGTGTCCTTGGGAAGCCAGGCGATGGTGTCGCGCGCCATGTCAGCGGCGCGAAGCGTGGACAGGTCGAGGGGCACCCGCGCACGCCCCGCGGCGTCGCCGGCGCGCAAGGCCGTGACCACCGCCGCCGAGTCGAGCGCTACCGCGAACCCCCCGGTGCGAACGTGCAGCTCGCCAGCCGGGGCCGGCTGCGTGAAGGCGAACTCCACGTCGTGCGCCTCCCCGTCGGTGGGCACAAGGACGGTGACGCTGGAATCGCCTAACGCGACCGTCACGCGCTGCGGGAAGTAGCTGCCAAGGTACGCCTCCCACGCCGTCACCACGGGCTCGAACTCGCCGCGGTCCATGTAGTACGACATATAGCCGCGCACCGATGGCAGGTGCGCCGGGAACTTGCGCAGGGCGGCGGCGTAGCCGTCCTTCGCCTCCTCGGCCATGGCCCAACCGCTCAGCAGCCGCTGCGCAGCCTGGGCGTAACCCACGTGGTTCTGGAAGTTCAGCGAGTCGAAGGCGACCAGCCGCTCCCACGTGCGCATCGCGGCGCCGCTCTTTCCCGCCTTCTCGTGGCTCAGGGCGAGAATGCGCAGCAGGTACTCGCGTTCCCGGTCGCGGGCAAAGCGATTGGAGCGCGCCGGGTAGATGCCGTCGAGTCGCTCGAGATACGCCGCGGCCCCCGCGAAGTCACCGCGCTGGTAGAGCGCCACCCCGTCGCCCAGCCGCTCGTTCCATCGCCATTCGTAGCGATCGACGGCGCGCCCCAGCAGCGTGAGCACGGCCTGGCGCGCCGGCCGCACCAGCGTGATGAGGCAGAGCAGCGCCGTGCCCGCCAGCCACAACGCCGCGAGCCGCCGCTCGTGGCGGCGGAAGGCGGCGACCAGCGTTGGCGCCTGGACCGGCTCGCTCCGCACCGTCATCAGACGTCGATGTTCTCCCGCCCAGTCAGGAGGGCGACCTGAGCGCCGTTGGTGAGCCGGCGCAGCTCATCCACGAAGGCCGCGTCCGCCGTTCCCGGCTTGAACTCGACCGAGTACACCAGCTCAACCAGGCTCCCGTCGCGCAGCGTCTCCACGCTCAGCAGCGAGTACTCGCGCAGCGATCGGTAGAACAGCTCGCTGAAGGCGTTGGCGTAGTCGAGCGACGCCGGCACGTGGACCTTGAGCAGCTGCTCGCGACGCGTCGAGCTCCCGATGCCGAAGCGCGCCATGGCGTAGGCCGCGCCGCAGGCAAAGAAGGTGTAGACCACCGCCGTCGTGTAGAAACCGGTCCCCACCGCCATGCCGATTGCCATCGCCATGAAGATGAAGGCGACGTCTCGCGAATCCTTGACGGGGTTGCGGAAGCGGATGATCGAGAGCGCCCCTACCAGCGTGAACGCCCGCGCGATGTTGCTCCCGATGATCAGCATGATCACCGACACGGTGACGCCCAGCAGCACCATGGCGTGCACGAGCGACACCGAGTAGGAGAGGCCGCGGTGCGACTGGCGATAGAAATACGCCAGCATCAGGCAGAGCACGAAGCTCAGGCCGAGCGCCACGAAGACTTCGATGAGGCCGAAGGTGTTGCCCGATGGGGCGCCCTGGCGAAGGAACTCGTCCACTGTCGTTCTCCGGATGTGGGGTCTGGGCTGCGTCAGGTATTCGCGCCGCCAAAGTAGTGCTTGTCGACGGCCGTGCAGTACTTGGACATGCGCACCACCTGCAGTCCGCGCTCGCAGATTGCCTTGGTGAGCCAGATGGGGGCGCGATGGTCGTACTTGATCTCGAGGACGGTCACGCGCGGGTCGATCACCGACCGCCCTTCCTCGAAGGGGCGCACGAGCGAGAAGTCGCGGGGATGGTAGAGGATGCGACCGTCGAACGTGATGCGCAGCTCGGGGTCGAAACGGCCAAACAGGGCGCGCCGGCGATAGCGGATCGCCATCCGAGGCTCGAGGCGCAGTCGCTGGACCATCAGCGCCACCTCGGTCGCCACCTCGTCGCCTTGCACCTGCGACCAGTCCACGCGCACATCGCCCTCGCCAAACACCGCCTGCACCCGTTCCACCGGCCACTGGATGCGCCGCTTGTGCAGCGTGCGGTCCTCACGACCCTTGATCTCGAGAAAGACGTCCGGGGCGTTGCCATACCGGCGAAAGCGCAGCTTCCGGCGGAACTTCACTCCCTCGATCTTCTCCCAGAACAGCGCCAGGTCGGGGGTATCCCAGTACACCGAGCTGATGGAGTACCCCCACTCCGGCGAATGCGGGTCGGGGCGCGTGTATGGCGCCAGGTCCGCCATCAGCCCCGGGACGTCCTTCGTCGCCACGAGGTATTTGACCTCGTACCGGTTCATCGTCTGGTGCAACGCCCCCGCCTTCACTCCGTCGCCGCGCGGGGCGCCTGGTGCGGTTGTCGCCATGACAGTGCGCAAGGAATACTCTGAGAAACGGGGCGAGGCGTTAGGCGTGCCGCCCCGTCGACAAGCAAGACCGATGCCGCCGCCTGTCGTCAGGCCGGCTGCGCCGCCTCCGCTCCGCGAGCCCTGCGGGGCAGGGGGACGAGCCAGATGGCCGCCACCAGCAGCGCCGCCAGGACAAACAGGGGGGTGGCGGTAAGACGACCGTCCCCCCACGGGAGGTACTGCGTCGTCATCTTGGACAGCGTGGTCACCACCGGGAGCGACACGCCGTCGCGCAGCACGCTCTCGATAGCCTGCACGACCCCCGCCTGGCTCCGCGTCATGGCCAGCGCCCAGTCGACGGCGAAGCCGGCAAGGAGCGCCACTGCCGAAACGGCGCGCGGCACCAGGCGCAGCACGTCGGCCGTGAGGAGAAAGAGGAAGGGGATCACCGGCATCAGGTAGCGGATCCCCGTCACCCACTGCAGGCGCGTGTACTGCACCGCGCTGAAGAAGACGACGAAGGCCAGCGACATGGCAAGGCAGACGAGCGCCTCGCGCAGTGGCAGGAGTGTGGCGCGCCTGGCGTGATAGTACGGCCACGCCAGCGCGAGGAGCAGGAGCGGCGCAGAGGTGAACAGTCCGTAGCGCGGCTCGGCGAGGAGCATCCAGAGGAGGTCGGGCTGCGGTCCGCCGACCCCCTTGTAGCCCACCTCGATCCACGTGACGGGGGCCATCCAGTTCTGCGGCGGGAGGATGAAGTTCCCGAACGCGGCCCACTGGTAGTACCAGAGCACCAGGATGGGCCCCAGCGCGCCGAGCGTGTACACCGCGCCGGCGGGGATCACCGCGCGCGCGCCACGATCGTCCCACGCCAGCCAGAGTGCGTACACGCCGAGCAGCCCGGTGGCCAGCGCGCCGCTGTAGTCGTTGAGGAAGCACGTCCCGCCCATGAGCCCGGCACCGAAGAGGCGGGCGTTCCACCCCCAACGACTCGTCGCGCGCCGGAGCGGATCCCACAGCACCGCGAAGCCCAGGAGGGCGAAGATCCCGATCGCCAGGTTCTGGTTCAGGTACGCGGTGCGAAAGAGGACGGGGGTGCAGAAGGCGTAGGCGAGCGAGAGCCACGTCGCCGATCGTTCGCGGATCCCCATCCCCAGCAGGAGTCGCAGGACTATCACGACACTAAACGCCGAGAGCGGTGCCATGCACAGGACCTGCGTGATGAGCCCGATGAGACCGAAGCGCAGGTCGACGCCGAGTGCGCGCGCGCGCTGGTAGAACGCGATGCGCATCTGGCGGGGGTCGCGGTAGGCGGCGGTGTCGGCGCCGCTCGCCTTGCGCCTGGCGAGGTCACGCTCGACCACGCGGTCCACCACCGGCTTGAGCAGGAGGTACGGCACCGCGGCGATCATCGAGATGCCGGGGTTCGCGCCATGGTGGACCCCGCCGTGCGGCGCCTCGGGCGGGTTCCTGAAGATGTCCGGGTGCATCCCGTAGTACTTCCCCAGGTCGAAGGAGCGGTCGTCGACCATGCTGGTGACGAGGAAGTGCTCGCGGACGAAGTCGGTGGCGAAGTGCAGCGAGAAGAGGACCCAGCAGGTGAAGAAGACGCGCCACTGCAGCGCGCGCGACGGGCGGCCGCGCGATGGACGGCCGCGCAACGGGACGGCGCGCGACTCGGCGCCGGCCGTCGCGTCAGTCCTCGACGACATGCGTCTCGAACTCCCTGCGCCAGGCGCGCCAGGCTACCGTATCGAATCCGTCGGGGCGCAGGCACTCGGCGGCCGCATAGCCCATGCGCAGGGCGTGATGCGTGTTGTCGTGTGCAAAGAGTCCCTGGCGCCCGAAGGTGAGGAAGCGAGGGAGCGAGTCGGCCCAGCGGTCGAGTGCGCCAAAGTGCGTCTCGTATCCGGTGAGGTAGATCGGGTAGGCCTGGCGCAGGCGGCGGGTGAAGACGGCGATCGGCGGCCGCGCCAGCGGCAGCCCGACCGTCCCGAGGTCGGCGGCCACCAGCTCGCCTAACGACGCATCGTCCATCTGCCACACGTCGTCGTCTGCCTCGCACGGCAACTCGGCGCACAGCACCGTCCTCCCCGTGGGCGGCACGGCATCGCGGTAGTTCTTCGGTTCCGAGAGTCGCGTGATGCGCACCGCCGACTCGGGGAGGTAGTGCGCGTCGTACTCCGTGAACTGCTCCACGTCGAGCTGCAGGTAGACCAGGATCATCGCCCGGTACCGGATCGACGCGGCGGCCGCCGGGACCGACGCGGGGATCTCCCCCTGGTACGCCCGCGCCACCGCCGTGATCGGGATGGTCGACCAGAGGTAGTCGGCTTGCAGCTGCTCGGTCCCGCGGTCGTCGCGGGCGAGCACCGTCCAGGGGGCGCGCTCGGTGGCGGGCGGGATCACCTGCTCCACACGGTGCTGGTAGCGGACCGATGCCCCGCTCGCGGCGGCAGCGGTTGCGTAGGCCTCGCAGATCTGCCCGAACCCCTGGCGCGGATAGTAGAACTTCCCCGTCATGGGTTGCCTGAGTCCGGGGAGCGCCCCGAAGACCTTCCGCATCAACCCGCCGAACGACGAGGCCTTCACGCGGCGGCGCGCCTGCACGGACGACAGTTGCTCGGGATCGAGCCCCCAGATCTTGCGCGCATACGGGAAATAGAAGTCGCGACAGATCGTCGGGCCTAACGAGTTCCAGAGCACGCCGGCAAAGTGGTCGGCTGGCGCTCCCGTCAGGTGCAAAGCCTTGCGCGCCATGTCGACGCTGGACGAGATCGCGAAGCCCTTGTCGAGGCGGAGCAGGAGGTCGGCGGGCTTGAGCGGGAAGTGGATCCACCGCCCGCGCAGGCGGATGCGCCCGTGCCGCGGGCGCACCAGCAGGTCCTCACCCACCAGCGCCTTGATGTCGGCGAGGATGTCGGGGTCGCTCGCCGGGTGCAGGCGGTGCGACCCGAAGTCGAGGCGCTGGCCGCCAAAGTCGAAGCTCCCCGCGTTCCCCCCGGGAACGGCATGCTGCTCCAGCACGGTCGCCGAGCCTCGCCCCTGGCGTTGCAGCTGTAGCGCCGCCCCCAGCCCGGCGGGGCCGGCGCCGAGGATCAGGACGCGCGGGGCGGTCACCGGGCGAGTGTCAGGCATTGGTGGGAGAGATCTCTGCGTTCGCGGCCACCGAGTCGGAACCGCCATTGGACGGGCGCAGCATCACCCACGTGGCCCCGCCAATCAGCCCGCCGCCAATGAGCACCGTTTGCCAGATGAGCGAGGCGGCCACTCCAGTCGCCATCGGGACCCCAAAGGGGAGCAGCAGGGCACCGAGCGATGCCTCTCGCACCGCCAGCCCCCCCAGCGAGATGGGGAGGAGTCCCGCCACCTTGGCCGCCGGCCAGGCGATGAGCCAGACCGAGAGGTCGACCCCGATCCCGATGGAGCGCCCGAGCGCCACGTTGAGCAGGACGAAGCCTCCCTGGATGACGAGCGACAGCGCGAGCGCCGTGGCCAGCGCCGACGGCGTCTTCCATGAGTGTCGTAGCGCCACGAGCAGGCGCCCGATGGGGCGGCGGAACTTCTTCGGCCATCGCGCGAGCGGGCGCTGCAGGACAAAGGGGAGCCCGGCCATCGCGAGGACCGCACCCACGACGACCACGACGGTAATCACCTGCCCCCACAGCCCCGGGAGCTGGTCGGTCGACAGGAGGAGCCCCAGCGCGAGGAGGATCCCCAGCGCCAGGATGTCGGAGAGGCGATCGGTCACCCCGCCTAACGTCACGGCCGCCGGGTTGCGCGTGATGCGGGACGCCATCGTCAGGCGCAAGATGTCGCCGCCAACGATCGTGGGCAGGCACAGGTTGGTGAACAGCCCCGCACCGTAGCACATGATCGCGTCGCGGAAGCCCAGGCGCGCCCGTCCGGCGTTCACCACCGTGCGCCACTTCACCACGCCAAGCAGGTGCCCTCCCACGAAGCCGGCCAGGAGCCCCAGCCAGGTGCGCAGCGAGAGGCGACGAAACGCCTCCTCGAGCTGTGACCACGGCAGGATCCAGAAGAGAAGCGCGAGGAGCCCGACGCTGACGATGGCCTTGGTCCGCCCCGTCATCGCTTCTGCGACATGCGCTGGTTCTGGTCCGCGAGGAGCCCCACCGCCCAGACCAGCATTGCCCCCAGGAACGCGAGGACCGCGCTCTCCGAGAGATTGTCCTTGTAGATGTCGTAGGCCAGCTTGCCCAGCCCCGCCACGAACATCGCCGCCCCCACGGGCAGGAAGACCTTGAGCGGGTTGAAGTAGACGATCGTGCGCACGATCAGCAGCGTGAAGTCGTACGCATGGCGCGCCCTGATTTTCGAGTTGCCGAGCCGCGCCGCGTAGTCGATCGGGACATACTCCATCGCGTGCCCGTTGCAGGCACACGAGAGCGTGATGGTCGTCGTGAACGAGAAGCCCTGCGGAAGGAGGAACTCGTACTTCTCCACCAGCTTCTTGCGCATGAGGCGCAATCCCGAGTTGATGTCGACCAGGTCGCGCTCTGCCAGGTAGCTCGCCAGCTTCTTGAGGAACCACTTGGCCGGACGGCGCTCCCACGGAATGCTCACCTCGGCACCCACCCGTGCGCCGACCACCATGTCGTTGGCCTCGGCGCGCGCCAGGATCCCCGGGATCGCCGCGACCGGATACGTCCCATCGGCGTCGGTGATGAGGATCCAGTCGTACTGCGCGTGACGGATCCCGAGCTTGAGCGCCGCGCCGTACCCCTGGTTGCGCACCCGGCGCAGCACGCGCGCCGACGTCGTGGCCGCGTTCTGCGACGTGTCGTCCTTCGAGCCGTCGTCGACGACGATGATCTCGTAGGTCCACCCGGTGTCCTTCATCACCTCGTCGACGTCGCGTATCTGCTGCGCGACGTGCGGCCCCTCGTTGTACGCCGGGATCACGACCGAGACCTGGCGCGCGGCGGCGGGGAACGAGGTGTCGACGATCTCGACCACGGATCCGTGTGCCCCGACCGTCGCGGTGGGGCTCGGCGACGGCGGCCGATGCGTGGGACTGGTGGTTTCCTGCAAGGCGTGATCAGGCACGTGACTTGTTCCGCACGAGAACGACGATGTCTCCACCGCCCACACTCCCCGAAAAGACGGCCGCCGTGTCATAGCGGCCGCGCAGCCAGTCGGCCACGTCGGGTTGGCGCGCCTCGAACAGCACCGGGAAGGTGACGACCACCCAGGTGCGCGCGTGCGCGGCCTCCACTTGCTGCAATTCGTCCAGCCGGTCCAGCGAATCGGCGGCGACGCCGAGGTACTTGCGGATCGGTTCATCCGTCACGCCTAACGTGACGACCGCGTCCCGCTCCCCCCGCGACGAGCGCAGGAAGTTGGCGGCCGCAACGAAATCCTGCTTGGGCCCCCACGCGCGTGGCACGGTGAGCGCGCTGGCCACCACCACGAGCGACGCCCCCACGGCCGCCATCCGGCGGGCCGTGGGCGCGTCCCATCGCCACACCTTCGCACCGATCCACTCCACCAATGCAAAGCCGCCACGCATGCCCAGCATCACGGCAAAGCCGGCGGCAAAGAAGAAGAAGCGTGGCCACAGGTTGTGCCGCGTGGCCATCATCACCCCGATCGTCGTGACCATCGGCATGACGATCAGGGCCAGCAGCAACCGCTGGTCCCGCAGGTACGACCAAACCCCGGCAGCCAGAACGCCCGCGGCGAGTACGACCGCCACCACACCCCCCGGGATCCCGGCCGCGAGTCGCGCCACCATCTCGGTCACGAACCAGAGCGGATTCTTCCATGCGATGGACGCGGGAGCACGCCCTGGCGCCACGGGAACGGTCGGCGCGGCATGGAGGATCACGTCCGGGAGCTGCGGCAGGACGGGGGCGTACAGCAGGATGGAGCAGAGCCCGGCAAGCGCGATCGCCCCCAGGGCGGGGACCACCACGTCGCGCGTCGCGGCGCCGCGTTCCAGTCCCAGCATCCTCGGCGCCGCGAGCGCGCCGAGGAGGATGACGGCGTGCCCCAGGGCGATCAGCGCCCCGGTAAGGTGGACCCACGTGGCCAGTCCCATGCTGATGGCGTACACCCACGCCCAGCGTCGCACGCTCCCCTCGCGGCGCACCAGTCGCCACAGCGCGAGCGTGGCGACGAGCGAGAGGGCGAGCAGCCCGGTGTAGCCGCGCGCGTTCTGCGAGAACCAGACATGGTGCATCGAGGCGGCGAGGAGCGCGGCCCCCAGGAAAGCCTCCGCGCGCGACGCCACGCGCCGGGCCAGCACATACAAGGCGGCAACGCTCGCCACCCCCAGCAGCACGGCCGGCAGCCGCAACGCGCTCGGCGAGTCGCCGAACACCGCAATCGACATTTGGGCCAGGAGGGTGTACAGCGGGTGCTGGTTCTGCGAGTCGTACACCACGAACGTCTCCACCATCGGGCGGCGGACATACGTGAGCAGCGTCGAGATCTCGTCGATCCAGAGGCCGCCATCGAGTCGCACCAGGCGCAGCGCGAGCGCCACGATGAGGAGCCCGCCGAGTGCCAGTCGCTCCGCACGTGGCCATGGCGCCTCGTCGCGCGCGGTTTGCGGGTGGCGTTCGCCGTCGCGCGCGCACAGTCGGTCGAGCACGACCGCTCCCACGCCGAACAGCAGCAGCGCTCCCTTGAGCACCCAGGCGCCGAGTTGCAGCTGCTGGGGGGTTGGTTCCGGCGCCAGGCCGGCCAGTGTCGTCGGGGAGACGAGCGCGAGGAGCGTTGCGGCTGCGAGCACCCACCAGCCGGCCGACAGTCGCCGCGGCGCCGGGGTGAGCGTCACGACTCGCGACGCTCGACGTAGTCGCCGTACCAGGCGACCGTCTCGCGCAGCGCCGCGTCCAGCGTCCAGTGCGGCGCCCACTGCATGCGCGCGCGCGCCTTGGCGCAGTCCAGGTACTGGCGCGAGATCTCGTTGGTGGCCTGGTTCAGGATCGTCAGCGGCAAGTCCTCGCGCCCCATCACGCGCAGGATCTCCCCCGCCATCTGCGTGACCGAGAGCGGCGTCTCCGTCCCGAAGTTGAAGGCCTCGCCGATGAAACCCTCCTCCGGGACGCGCTCGGCCAGCTGCAGGTACGCCTCCACCGCGTCGCGCACGAAGAAGTAGTCGCGCACGAACGTCCCGTCGCTGCGAATCACCGGCGACTCGCCCTTGAGCGCGGCGCGGATCGTCCCGGGCACCAGGCGGTTCCAGTTGAGGTCACCGCCGCCGTACAGGTTGCCGCACCGCGTCACCGCCACGGGAAGGCGGTACGAGTGGAAGTACGACAGCGTGATGAGGTCGGCGCACGACTTGGAGACGTCGTACGGGAAGCGCCCGATGAGCGGCGCATCCTCGGTGTAGGGCAGGGTGGGGTGCTCGCCGTACGCCTTGTCGCTCGACGCCACCACGATGCGCTGCACGCGCCCCGCCAGCTGCCGCGCCGCCTCGAGCAGGACCCACGTCCCCTTGATGTTCGCCTCGAACGTGGACAGCGGCGAGCGCGACGCCGTTCCAACGATCGTCTGCGCCCCGAGGTGAAAGACGGAATCGACCTCGTACTCGTTGAGGGCGCGCAACACCGTCTCGTAGTCCTCGAGCTCGCCGCGCACCACGCGGCACTTGCCGAGCGTTCCTGACGTCACCGCCTCGCTGTCGGCCACCCAGTCGCGCACCAGGCACACCACCGACGCCCTGCGACGCAGCAGCTCGCTCACCAGGTGCGAGCCCAGCAACCCCGTGGCTCCGGTCACCAGCACACGGCGCTCGTTCCAGAAAGTCATGTCCAGTTCTTCCAGGGCGCCTGTCCGCTCGCCCACAGTGATTCCAGCAGGTCGCGCTCCCGCACGGTATCCATCGGCTGGAAGAAGCCCCCGTGCTTGAACGCCATGAGCTGACCGTCCTCGGCGAGCCGCTCCAGCGGTTCGCGTTCGAGCACCGTCTCGTCGTCCACCAGGTAGTCCAGGACCCTCGGCTCGAGGACAAAGAAGCCGCCGTTGATCCACCCGCCCTCGGCCTGCGGCTTCTCCGTGAAGGCATGCACCCGGTCGCCGTCGAGCGAGAGCCCGCCAAAGCGCGCCGGCGGACGCACCGCCGTCACTGTTGCCAGTTTGCCATGCGACTGGTGAAAGGCCAGGAGCTGGCGCACGTCGACGTTGGACAAACCGTCGCCGTATGTGCAGAAGAAGCGCTCGCCGTCCAGGAAACGGTGCAGGCGCTTGAGTCGCCCGCCGGTCATCGTCTCCAGCCCCGTGTCGACCAACCCGACCTTCCAGTCCAGGCGCGATCCGTTCACGACGTCGACGGACCCGTTCGAGAGGTCGACGAAGAAGTCGCTCTCGCGCAGCGCGAAGTCGCGGAAGTACTGCTTGATGAACTCGCCCTTGTAGCCGCACGCCACCAGGAAGTCCTTGTGTCCTGCTGCGGCGAAGTAGTGCATCAGGTGCCAGAGGATCGGGCGCCCCCCGATCTCCACCATCGGCTTGGGACGCGCCGTCGTCTCCTCGGACAGCCGCGTCCCCTTGCCACCGGCCAGAATCACGACGCGCATGGGGCTAGGCGATCCGGGGAGAGGGAATGGGGATGATGAAGCGCCCGCCGCGGTCGCGATACGCCTGCTGCTGCTCCATGATCTCGTCGGCGAAGTTCCAGGCGAGGATCAGGACGAAGTCGGGGGCGCGATCGAGGAGCGTCTTCACGTCCAGCACCGGAATATGCATTCCCGGCGTGTACGTCCCCACCTTGAGCGGGTTGCGGTCGACGGTGTACGGGACGAGCGTCGGGTCGATGCCGCAGTAGTTCAGCATCGTGTTTCCCTTCGCCGGCGCGCCGTACCCGGCCACCACCTTGCCGCGACCGTGCAGCTCCTCCAGCATCAGGCGCAACGAGCGGCGATGCTCCGCGGCGCGACGGGCAAACTCCTCCCACGCTGCCAGCGTCGACAGTCCGTTCGCCGCCTCGGTCGCCATCATCTCGCGCGCGCGCGCGCCGTGCGCCGGCTGCTTGCGCATCCACACCCGAATCGTCCCGCCGTGCACCTCACGCTCCTGCACGTCGTCCACCGCCAGCCCCACGCGCTGCGCCAGGTGGGCCAGCGCGGTGACGGAGAAGTAGCACAGGTGCTCGTGGTAGATCGTGTCGTACTCGCAGTTGAGCAGCATCTCGCGCGCGTACGGCACCTCGACGATGACCGCGCCGTCGTCGGCGATGAGCGCTGCCGCCCCGCGCAGGAAGCCCTGCGTGTCGTCCACGTGCGCCAGCACGTTGTTGCCAATCACGGCGCGCGCGGCGCCATGCGTCGATCGCAACTCGTGGCCCGCTCCCTCGTCGAAGAAGCGGTTCACCGTCGGAATCCCCCGCGACGCCGCCAGGGCGGCGATGTTGCGCGCCGGCTCGACGCCGAGGATGCGCCCGCCAAACTCCTTGAAGCACCCCAGCAGCGACCCGTCGTTGCTCGCGACCTCCACCACCAGGTCGCCGGGTCCCAGCGTCAGGCGGTCGCGCACGGTGCGCGCATACTCCTGATTGTGCAACGCCATGGTCGACGACGTCCCCGTGACGTAGATGTACTCGCCAAACAGGACCTCGGGGTCGATCACGTCGGCCAGCTGGACCAGCGAGCACGTCGTGCAGAAGTACAGCTCGAGCGGGAACCGGCTCTCATGCCGCGCGTCGTCGCTCGAGCGCAGGAAGGCGTTGGCGAGCGGCTGATTCCCGAGTTGCAGGACGCGGTGCAGCGTTGCCTGCGTGCAGGCTCGGCAGGTGGTGCGCAGGTGGTGTACGCTCGTGCCGCGGCCGTCCGTTGCCTGCCAGCGCGATGTGCCTTGCTCCGGCGTCGAGGTCCTGGGGGACGGTGCGCTCATGCTCCCTTGCTCGCATGGCGGTGGGTGCACCGCCGTCCAATGAGTTGGCGCCCCGAGGCGCTCGACGAGGTGCGGCGAGGCATCGGTGTCGCGAGGGGTGAGCAGGACATTTCGGGGCAGGGGGAGCGGTGGAAACGGGGGGAGCAGAAAGAGCGACTGGAGCTACGCGCCAGCGCCTGGCGCCTTCGACTTTCCATTGTTGGATTTCGGTGGGTACCGATGTCAGCAAGGCCGGTGCCGGAAATGGTGGGTCTCACGTTCCCGAATGCGCCTCACCGTCGAGGGAGTCGCCCGATGCGTTCAGGGACGGCCCGGTGGAAGTTGCCGTAAACAATCTGTGTGTGGCGCGCCCGCGACATCGAACGGCGCCCGACGGCTCGCCGATCACTTGCTCCGGATCGCGCGGCGCCGCGCGAAGTGCGAGTCAGCGCGCGCCTGGCGCATCAATAGGATGTGTGGCTCGCCGCCCCCTCCCGCCCCACCTGCCCCGGCCGTTCCCGCCCCCGGCGACAGGGCGGCCCGGATTTCGCCATGCATCCGTTCGCCACCCGTCGATCGTGACGGCTTCCCTACCTTGGCCGGGCATTTGCTCTTCCGGGGTGGTCAACCACGACACGCATGGTTCTGGCGACCGCGGTACGCTCGCACGAGACAGCGTCGGAACGCACCACAAGGAGATCGGACTGATGGCGGTCTACCAGATTGAGGAGGTCAGCGGCTGGGACCCGAGGATCATGGTCGATGTCGTGATTCCAGTGTTGAACGAGGCCCACGTTCTCGGGAAGAGCGTTGCGACCGTGCGGCAGTTCCTCTCCAAGGCGCTCCCCTGTCGCTGGCGGGTGATCGTCGTCGACAACGGCTCCACCGACGGAACCGACCGGGTCGCGAAGGAACTCGCGGCGCAGTACGACGACGTACGCTTCCTCCAACTCCCGCAACGCGGCCGCGGGCGCGCGCTGCGCCAGGCCTGGAGCCAGAGCGACGCGGACGTGATGTGCTATACCGACGTCGACCTCTCGACCGAGTTGGCTGCACTCCCCAAGATGGTGCACTCGATTGTCGTCGACGGCTTCGACCTGGCTACCGGCTCGCGCCTCCTTCCGCAGTCGCGCACCACTCGCTCGGTCAAGCGCGAGTTCATCTCACGCTCGTACAACCTCTTCATCAAGGCAGTCCTCTGGACCTCGTTCTCGGATGCGCAGTGCGGCTTCAAGGCCATTTCGCGCGCCGCGATGGCCGACCTGATCCCGCAGGTGCATGATCAAGCCTGGTTCTTCGACACCGAGCTCCTGGTGCTGGCGGAGAAGAAGGGATACCAGATCGCTGACATCCCGGTGGAATGGATCGAGGACGACGACAGCCGCGTGAAGATCGTGAAGACTGCGTGGGACGACATCAAGGGCGTCTTCCGCATTCGCCTCAAGCTCTGGCGCGACCTGCTGTCGCCGAGCGCCGCTCCCGCGCGGGCGCTCAAGCGCCCCTGAGCCGCAGCGCCTCACGGCAGTCCTCACTCCTGGTCTGGCCATGAAGGCTGGCTCCTTTCCGCCGGTCGTCCTCACGGGGGCGACCGGCTTTCTCGGTCAACGCGTGTTGCACCTCCTGGCGCAGCGCGGCGCACCATCGGTGCGGGTCGTGGCCCGTCGCGCCACGGCGCTGGCGCGCGGACCGCAGTGGCGTCCTGGCTGGACTGCCGTTGACTGCGACCTCGCGGCTTCCCCGCTTCCCGACGACGTCGTCACGGCGGGGAGCGTCGTCCTGCACCTGGCGGCCGCCACCGGCAAGGCCACCCCCGAGGCCATGCGAGCGGTCAACGTCGAGGGGACGCGCCGAGTCGTCGACGCGGCGCGCGCCGGCGGGGCAGCTCACCTCATCTTCGTCTCGTCGATCGCGGCCTCGTTTCGCGACCAGCGGTGGTACCACTACGCGCACGCCAAGCTCGAAGCCGAATCGATCGTTGCTTCGAGCGGCGTCCCCTGCTCGATCGTTCGCCCCACGATGATCTTCGGCGATGGGTCGCCGATCCAGGCGGCGCTCACCGGGCTGGCGAACGGCGGTGCCCCCATCGTGCTGGGAAGCGGCGAGGTGCTCGTCCAGCCCATCCACGTCGACGACCTCGCTGCCTTCCTGGTCGCCCTCGCCGGCGACGATCCCTCCGGCACGACGCCGATGGAAGTTGGCGGCGGAGAGCGCCTGACGATGCGCGCGCTGCTCGCACGCGTGCGAGCCGCGTCTGGCCTAAAGCCCCGAAGCCCCGTGGGCGTTCCGCTCGCCCTCCTTCGAGCGATGCTTGGCGCCGCCGAGCGAGTTGTCGGAACCGCGCTCCCGATCACGGCCGGACAGCTGGCGTCGTTCGTGAACGATTCGGCGGCGGTGCCCAACCCGCTGGTAGCCCGCTTGCTTCCCGCGCCACGCGGCGTCGATGCAATGCTCGTGGCGGAAGCCGGTGCGCCGCCTCTCGCCGGCCACTCGTCAGGCGCCGCCGAGCGCGCCGATCCGGCGGCGCTGGCGCACGAGTTCTCCGTCTTTGCGCGCTACCTCGGCACCGTGTCGGTCGATGAACGGCTGGCCGCTGCATACGTGCGGGCGCACCAGTCGCTCCCGCCAGGCGCAAGCGATGGGCTCGACGCGTGGTTGTTCCAGTGGGGGCGCAGTGGAACGGTTGCCTGTACGCTGTCCGACTGCTACGCGCGGCGCGTGCGCCCGTTCGGCCTGTTGCGGCGCAAGCTCGTGCTGGCGCTCGCGGTGCTCGAGTCCATGCCCGCGACGCACGCACGTTACGACACCGCGCGTCATGCCTCGGCCACGGCGTCGTGGCTCGCCCTCGTGGCGTTAGGGGTGCGCTGGGTGGCGTGCACGGTCGCCGCCGTCGTCGTGCTCCTCCCCGTGCACTTCCTCCTCTCGCTGCGCGGAGCGCGCGCGTCGACCGGCCATGGCTGAATTCCTGGTGGTTGGTTCCGGCGCCACCGGTGTGCACTTCGCGCAGACGATGCTCGAGCGCGGTCACGATGTCACGCTGCTCGACGTGGGATTCGAGCGCCCGGAGCCTCCGCACCCCGACTCGGCGTTCATGGCGCTCAAGGACGCGTTGGACGACGACGGCGCGTACTTCCTCGGCCCACGTGGCGAGGCGGTGGTGTATCCCTCAGCGCATGCCAAGCCGTACGGTTTCCCCCCAAGCAAGGAATACGTCTTTCGTCGCCCGGCCGGCGAGGGCGTGGTCGAGCGGGGATTCCACCCCATGCTGTCGTACGCACGCGGTGGACTGGCCGAGGCGTGGACCGGTGGTTCGTATGAACTGCGGGACGAGGAATTCGTGGACTTCCCGTTCCGTGCGGGCGACATGCGGCCGCACTACGCCACCGTTGCGCGACGCATCGGCGTGACCGCCGCCCCCGACGACCTCCAGCGTTTCTCGCCACTCACGGCACCGTACCTGCCACCGCTCGAGCCCGACGCACACTCGGCCTGGATCGCCGCTCGTTATGCGCAGCGTCGCGAGCGTGTCAACGCGCTCGGCGTCCACCTCGGGCGCTCGCGCGTGGCCGTGCTGTCGCGCGATCACGGGTCGCGACGCGCCTGCGGAGAGTTAGGGCGATGCCTGTGGGGGTGCCCGCGGGGGGCGCTGTACCGCCCCAGCCTCACGCTCGCCGACCTCCAGCAACATGCGCGCTTTGTGTACCGGCCCGGCGTGCAGGTGCGGCGCGTCCTCGTTGCGGCCGACGGTCGCGCCGCAGGCGTCGTCGCCATGCCGCTGGGTGGCGGCAGCGAGTTCGAGGTGCGCGCCGACCGTGTCATCCTCGCCGCCGGTGCGCTGGCCACGTCGCTCATCTACCTGGAAACTCGCCTTGCTCGCGGCGAGACCGACCCGTCACTCGCCGGGTTGATGGACAACCGTCACGTGATGGTCCCGTTCGTCAACCTCGCGCGCCTGGGGGCCAAGGTGGAGCTGGATTCCTACCAGTTCCACATGCTCGCCATGGCGATCGACACGGGCGACTGGCGGCACGACGTGCACGGCCAGGTGACGGCGCTCAAGGCGGCCGCGGTGCACCCCATTGTCGCGCCGCTCCCGTTCGACCTCGCAACGTCGCGTCGCGTCTTCCAGCGCATGCGCGCAGCGCTCGGGGTGGCGAACATCTGGCTGGCGGATACGAGGCGTGACGTGAATCGGGCGCGCATCCAGCAGCGCGACGCCGCCCCTCCGCAACTCGTGCTGGAGTACGGCGACGATTCGAGCGACCTCCCGGCGACCGAGCGCGCCATCGCTACCACGCGGCGAGCGCTCGGCGCTCTTGGCTGCATCGCCCCCCGCGGCATGGTGCAGGTGCTCGAGCGCGGGTCGAGCGTGCATTACGCGGGGACGATTCCCATGACCCATCTGGAGCAGGAGCATACCTGCCGCCCCGATGGCGAGGTGCGAGGGCTCCCCGGATTGCACGTCGTGGATGGGGCGGGCTTCCCCTGGTTGCCGGCCAAGAACATCACCTTCTCGCTCATGGCGAACGCCGTGCGGATCGCCGAGCTGCTCGCCTGACGGCACGGATGGGGCCGGCATTTCTCGCCGCCGCGTGGCAGAGGTCCAACATGATGCAAAGGCTTGTGGCGATACCTCCACATCGGCGGGCGGATCGGTTCCCGAATCAACGGGCCTCCGCGACGCGTCGAGATCTTCTAAGGTGTTGTATCACAATGGGTTGGTTGGTTCACTCCCGCGCCGGTTCCCACGAGGCTGCTCCGGCAGCACCCTTGCACCAGCAAACAGGCAGCTGATCGCTTCCTGATCGGCCAGGTACGACGGGATTCGCTCGCTCCCCTCAATGCGAGCACCCTCGCTGGATGGAGTCCATCTGTGGAACGCGTCGCCGAAGGGGCCGGAATGGAGCGAGTCGAGTCGGGCAGTCGCCGCGTGCCCGGTGCATCACTCTCCGTGGTGCTTCTGTCCGACGGAGATGCCTCGGCGCTGGAGCGCGCCCTGACGTGCATTGCATCGCCGTGCCGCCGCCTTTCCGCCGAGATCCTCGTGGTTCGCGTGGACTGTCCCGACCAGAAACGCACGCTCGATGCGGCCTATCCCGGGGTTCACTTCATCGATGTGGACGCCAGCTCGACGCTCTCGGAGCGGCGTGAACTTGGGATCAGCCGAGCCTCGGGCGACATCGTTGCGGTGAAGATCGACGGAGAGGTGGGTGATTCGTCGTGGCTCCGTCCCTTCGAGCGCGTGGTGGTGACGAGCGACGACGCACCGATGCTTGATCGCGATGCGACGCCGGCCCCTGTTCGAGCAGACGATTCCGCGGAACGCAAGCGCTCGCGGACCGGACGCCCTGCCGTCCCCGCGGCGGCGCGCCGCGACCGACCGATGTCCACGACTGCCGCCGACGCACTCCTGGCGCACGTTCGCGAGATGTAGGTGCCCGCGGCCGAGCTGTCGGTCGTCGTCCCCGCTGTCAACGAGATCGAGATCATCCTCGAATCGCTCGAAGCCCTCGAGCGCGAGCGTTCGCAGGTCGTCCTCGAGATCCTGCTCGTCAATCGACTGGGAGCCCCGGTTCGCGACGCTGTCTTGCGTGCCTTCCCGCACACTCGCGTCCTGGACGTTCCCGGCACGACCTCCATTCCCCAGATGCGAGCGCTTGCGTTCGGCGAGGCAACTGCGCCGTCGGTGGCCGTCATCGAGGACCACGTCATCGTCTTCCCGGGGTGGGCCCGTGCGCTCCTCGAAGCGCAGGGAGAGCTGACACCTGTGGTGGGGGGGGGGTTGGAGAACGGCGCCACCTCGACGCTGGTCGACTGGGCGGCATTCCTCTGCGAGTACAGCGCCTGTATGCCTCCGCTTCCCGCGGGTCCCTCGCGGTGGCTCCCGGGAAACAACATCGTCTACCCTCGAGCGTTGCTCGAGCGCTATCGGTCGGTCGTGGCGTCGGGGGGGTGGGAGAATCGCCTGCATGAAGCGATGCGGCGGGACGGCATCCCGCTCACGCTGCGTCCGGAGATCGTGGTGAAGCACAAAATGCACTTCACGGTTGGGTCGTACGCGTCGCAGCGGTATCTGTACTCCCGCTCGTACGCGGGAATCCGGGATGAAGGCGCGACCCTTGCAAGGAGGGTTGTACTTGCAGCGTCGGCATTCGCCCTGCCACCCGTGCTGCTCTGGCGCATCGTGTCCGGAGTGCTACGGAAGGGGCGACACGTCGGGCAGCTCGTGAAGTCGTTGCCACTCCTCACGTACTTCGTCGTCGCTTGGGCGGCGGGAGAAGCGGTCGGGACGCTGGCCGGGGCAGGGGACTCTCTCTCAAAGGTGCGATAGCTTGAGCGGGACAGCAGACAGTACACCACGTCGCGTAGCGCAGCTTAAGCACGGGGATCGTGTCGTCGTCATTGGCGGCGGCCCGGCCGGGCTCACGGCCGCGTACCTGCTGGCGAAGGATGGCGTCGCGGTAACGGTGCTGGAGTCGGATGACATCGTCGGCGGCATCTCGCGCACGGCGCGCTACAACGGCTATCGCTTCGACATCGGGGGACACCGGTTCTTCACGAAGATTGCGCCGGTCGAGGAGCTCTGGAAGGAGATCCTGGGATCGGAGTTCATCTCCGTGCCGCGCCTCTCGCGCATTCACTACATCGGCAAGTACTTCGACTATCCGCTCAAGGCGAAGAATGCGTTGTTCGGCCTTGGGATCTGGGAGACGGTTCGCTGCGTGGCCAGCTACGTGAAGTGGCATTTCCAGCCCTATCCCGTCGAGGAGAACCTGGAACAGTGGGTCACCAACCGCTTCGGGAAGCGGTTGTTCGAGATCTTCTTCAAGACCTACACAGAGAAAGTCTGGGGCATTCCCTGTCACGAGATTCGCGCGGAGTGGGCGGCACAGCGTATCCAGGGGCTGTCGCTGGCCAAGGCGATCCTCAACGCGGCTTCGCTCCAGCGTCGCGGTGAATCGATCAAGACGCTCATCAACGAGTTCCAGTACCCGCGCTTTGGCCCGGGGCAGATGTGGGAGACCGCAGCCCAGCGCATCGAGGAGATGGGCGGGCAGGTCCTGATGAAGCACGAGGTGACGGCGCTCGAGATGAAGGACGGCGAGGTGGTCGCCATTCGCGCCCAGTCGCCGGTGGGGGAGCGCCGCATCGAGGCGCAGCACTTCATCAGCACGATGCCCATCAAGCACCTCGTGCGCTCGTTCGACCCGCGGCCGCCCGCCGACATCATGCACGGGGGCGATGGCCTCAACTATCGCGATTTCCTCACCGTCGCGGTGATGGTGGACCAGGAGGACCTGTTCCCGGACAACTGGATCTACATCCATACACCGGGGGTCAAGGTCGGCCGCATCCAGAACTTCAACAACTGGAGCAAGGCGATGGTGCCGCGCCCGGGGACGACCTGCCTCGGGCTCGAGTACTTCTGCTTCGAGGGCGACGGGCTCTGGACCTCGAAGGACGAGGATCTCATCGACCTTGCGCGCCAGGAGCTGGGACAGCTCGGGCTCGCCGACCCGTCGAAGATCTTCGACGGCTGCGTGGTGCGGCAGCAGAAGGCGTATCCCGTCTACGACTCGGTCTATGCCGATCACCTCAAGACGGTGCGCACGTACATCGACGCCATCCCCAACCTGCACACCGTCGGGCGCAATGGCATGCACAAGTACAACAACGCCGATCACTCGATGCTCACGGCGATGATGGCGATTGCCAACATGCGCGGTGCGCAGCACGATGTGTGGGCGGTCAACACGGACTACGAGTACCACGAGGAGCAGAAGCTCGAGCCCGATGTCTCGAAGGGGGCACCTCCCGCGTCGGCGCCGATGCCTCGCGCCGGCGTCGCGTGAACGCGAGGTGCGGATCGGGGTCGATGCCACGTGCTGGGCCAACGCGCGCGGGTACGGACGGTTCGCGCGCGAGCTGATGCAAGCCATGGTCACACTGGCGCCGCAGCATCGATTCGTTTGTGTGGGCGACCGGCGGGCGTTCGACGCCTTCCCGCTCGACGCGCCGAACGTGGAGCGCGTGGAAGTCGCGCTCGATGCGTCGCCGACGCTGGCCGCGGCGGCCGATGGTGCGCGCAGCGTGGCCGACATGCTGCGGCTCACGCGCGCGGTGCGCGCGGCGCGGCCCGACGTGTTCTTCTCCCCCTCGGTCTACACCTACTTCCCGCTCCCGCCGGGCCTGCGCGCCGTGGTGACGATCCACGACGCCATCGCCGAGCGATTCCCGCACCTCACGCTCCCCACGGCGCGCGCGCGCCTGTTCTGGAAGCTCAAGGTGAAGCTGGCCATCGCCCAGAGCCGGCTGGTCCTCACGGTGTCGGACTACGCCCGCCGCGACCTCGAGCGCGTCCTCGGGATCGCGCCGTCGCGCCTGCGCGTGGCGGTGGAGGCGCCGGCGGGGGCGTATCACCCCGTTGCGCCTGACGAGAGCCGTGCCGCGGCGCGCGAGGCAGGGGTGCCTGACGAGTCGGGGTGGTTCACCTACGTGGGGGGCTTCAACCCGCACAAGCGGCTCGACCTCATTCTGCGCGCGCATGCCGCGCTGGCGCGCGAGCTCGAGCATCCGCCGCACCTCCTGCTGGTGGGGACGCTCACGGGCGACGTCTTTCATGGCGAGTCCGGGAGGTTGCGGGGGATCGTGGCCGAGTGCGGGACGGAGGCGCTGGTGCACTGGACCGGCTTCGTCCCCGATGAGCGCCTCCGGCAGCTGCACGCCGGGGCCATCGCGGCGCTCCTCCCGTCGGAGTGCGAGGGGTTCGGGCTGCCGGCCGTCGAGGCGGCGGCGTGCGGCGCCCCCGTCATTGCCACTACGGAGAGTCCGCTCCCCGAGCTGCTGGCGGGGGGAGGGATCTTTGTCGCGCCGGGCGACCTGGCGGCGCTCACCGTCGCGATGCGACGCCTGGCCACCGACCGCGCCCTGCGCGACTCGTTAGGGGCGGCGGCGCTGGCGCAGACGCGGCGCCTGACCTGGGAGTCGGGGGCGCGTGCCGCACTCGGCGCCCTGGAGGAGGCGGCCGCGTGAGCGCGCTTCGATTCCTCATGCTCACCACGTTCTACCCGCCCTACAACTTCGGAGGGGACGGGATCGGGATCCAGCGCCTGTCGCGCGGACTCGTGAAGCGTGGGCATCATGTGACCGTGGTGCACGACGCCGACGCCTACAACCTGCTGCGCGCCACGCCGGAGCCCGTCGCGCCGCTGCGCGACGACGACGAAGGGGTCGAGGTCATCCGGCTCAAGTCGTCCGTCCCCTTGCTGTCGGCGGTGCTCACGCAGCAGCTGGGGCGCCCGGTGGTGAATGGCGGGCGGCTCGCGCGCATCGTGGGCGACGGGCGGTTCGACGTCGTGAACTTCCACAACATCTCGCTGCTTGGCGGCCCCGGCGTGCTGCAATACGGGGGCGATGCCGTGACGCTGTACATGGCGCATGAGCATTGGCTCGTTTGTCCCATGCACGTCCTCTGGCGCCACAATCGCGAGCTGTGCACGGGGCGCGAGTGCGTGCGGTGCACGCTGGCCTATGGCCGCCCGCCGCAGTTCTGGCGCGGCACCGGCTACCTCGAACGAGAGTTGGAGCGCGTCGACGCCATCATCGCGATGAGCGAGTTCTCGCGGCGCAAGCATGCCGAGTTCGGCTTCGCGCGCGAGATGGAGGTCCTGCCGTACTTTCTCCCCGATCCCGAACAGGAGGAGGCCCCGCGCCCGGCGGGGGCGGCGCCGCACGACCGGCCGTACTTCTTCTTTGTCGGGCGGCTCGAGATCATCAAGGGATTGCAGGACGTGATCCCCGTCTTCCGTCGCTTTCCCGACGCCGACCTGCTCATTGCCGGCGACGGGAACTACATGGCGACGCTGCGCGAGCTCGCGGACGGGATGCCTAACGTGAAGTTCCTCGGGCGGGTCGCGCCCGAGGCACTGCGCCAGTACTATCAACACGCGCTCGCCCTCGTCGTCCCGTCGCTCTGCTTCGAGACGTTCGGCATCGTCCTCATCGAGTCGTTCCGCCAGGGGACGCCGGTCATCGCCCGCCGCCTGGGGCCATTCCCGGAGATCGTCGAGCGCTCGGGAGGGGGCGAGCTGTTCGAGTCGCAGGACGAGTTGCTGGGCGCCATGCGCCGCCTGCAGCAGGACGCGTCGTATCGCGCGCAACGCTCGCGCGCCGGCTATCGCGCCTACGCCGAGCACTGGTCGGAGCGCGTGGTGATTCCGCAGTATCTCGACATCGTCCGGCGCGCGGCCGCGCGCCGGACCAACCGCCGCGTCCTGGACGCGTTAGCACAGCTGGAGGTCGTGTGAAGGTCCTCATCACCGGTGGGTGCGGGTTCATCGGTTCCCATCTCGCGGAACGCCTCCTCGATCGCGGCGACCGGGTGCAGGTGCTGGACGACCTGTCCACCGGCAGCATGGACAACATCGAGCACCTCATCGCGCGTCCCGGCTTTGCCTATCGCATCGGCTCAGCGCTCGATGTCCCGCTCGTCGCCGAACTCGTCGACGGCGCCGACATCACCGTGCACCTGGCGGCCGCCGTCGGCGTCAAGCTGATCGTCGAGAAGCCGGTGCACACGATCGAGACCAACGTGCGCGCCACCGAGGTGGTCCTGGGAGCGGCGTCGCGAAAGCGGAAGCTCGTCGTCGTCGCCTCCACGTCGGAGGTCTATGGCAAGTCGACCTCGTTCCCCTTCCGCGAAGACCAGGACCTGCAACTCGGCCCCACGACGCATTCGCGCTGGGCCTATGCCTGTTCCAAGGCGCTCGACGAATGGCTCGCACTGGCCTACCTGCGCGAGAAGGGCGTCCCCGTCATCGTGACGCGCTTCTTCAACACGGTGGGGCCGCGCCAGACAGGGCAGTACGGAATGGTGCTCCCCAGCTTCGCCGCCCAGGCGCTGCGTAATGAACCCATCACGGTGTACGGCTCCGGCGATCAGTCGCGCTGCTTTGGCCATGTGAACGACGCGGTGGAGGCGCTGCTACGCCTCATCGCCTCGCCTTCTGCCATCGGCGAGGTCTTCAACGTCGGAGCCACGCAGGAGATCTCGATCCGCGCCCTGGCCGAGCAGGTGCGCGACGCGGCCGGTTCCCGCTCCGAGATCCGGCTCGTTCCCTATGGCGAGGCGTACGCCGCCGGCTTCGAGGACATGATGCGGCGCGTGCCCGACGTCACAAAGCTGGAGCGCGTGACCGGCTTTCGTCCGAGCACGTCTCTTGAAGTGATCATCCGTGACGTCGTTGCCGACCAGCGCGCGCGCCTTTCGGCGTACACGCCGGCTCGCCCGGGCGTCGGGGCATCCTGACCATCCTGACCTGATGCGCGCCATCCTCACGTATCACTCGATCGACCCGAGTGGCTCCCCGATCTCGGTGAGCCCCGCGGCCTTTCGCGCGCACGTGCGGTGGCTGGCCTCTGGTGCGGTGCGCGTACTCCCGCTGGAACAACTCGTGGCGACCGACGACAGCGATGACGCGGTGGCCATCTCGTTCGATGACGGCTTCGAGAACTTCGCGACCGAAGGGGCGGCTTTGCTCGCCGAGCACGGGCTCCCATCGACGGTGTTCGTCGTCTCGGAGCACGCCGGGGGGACAAATGCGTGGGGCGGGAGCGATGCGCCCGGGATCCCGACACTCCCGCTCATGTCCTGGTCCACCCTCGCACGGGTGGCTCGCAACGGAGTCACGCTCGGCGCGCATACGCGCCGGCATCGTGACCTGACGCGCGCGCGTGGGGCGGCGCTGGAGGATGAGGTGGCCGGGTGCGTGGAGCGCATCGCCGCCGAAACCGGAAAGCGCCCCACCACATTCGCCTATCCGTACGGCGCGGTGGATGACACCTCCGCCTCGGTGGTGCGCGACGTCTTTGCGCTTGCCTGCACGACTGAATTGCGCGCGCTCCACCCGCACGACGATCGCGCGCTCCTTCCGAGACTCGACATGTATTACTTCCGCGACCCCGGGCAGCTCGAGGCCTGGGGGACGGCTGCCTTTCGCGGGCGCTTGTGGTTGCGTGCGCAGGCGCGTCGCGTGCGCCGACTGGTGCAGGGTGCAGGGAGGGCCGCATGAGTGGCCACCAGCCCTTCGTCTCCGTCGTCATGCCGGCGCACCGCGCCTCGCACCTCCTGCCGCGTGTCCTCGACGCGCTGACGGCGAGCGACTATCCCCGGGAACAGTGGGAGCTGATCGTCGTCGACGATGCCAGCGGTGACGACACGCCGAGCGTGGCGGCTCGTTATGCGGACACCGTCGTCAAGATCCCGGGGCGTCCGCACGGGCCGGCGTACGCGCGCAACCGCGGCTTCGAGGTCTCGCGCGGCGAGATCGTGATGTTCTTCGACTCCGACGTGGTGGTGCACCCCGATACCGTGCGCCGCCTTGTCGAAGTGCTGCATGCTGCGCCCGACGTTGGCGCCGTCTTCGGGTCGTACGACCTGGTGCCCGCGGCCGAGGGATTCGTCTCGCAATACCGGAATCTGTTGCACCACTACGTGCACCAGCGCAATGCCGGCGACGCGGAGACGTTCTGGGCGGGGGCGGGCGCGGTGCGCCGTTCGGTGTTCGACGAGGCTGGGATGTACGATGAGTGGCATTTCGCTCGCCCGCAGATCGAGGACATCGAGCTGGGTGGCCGCATTCGCCGCCTGGGGCTGCGCATCCTGCTCGAGCCGACGATCCAGGTCACCCACCTCAAGCATTGGACGTTCGGCGGCGTCGTGCGAACGGATCTGCGCGACCGCGGTATACCGTGGGCGCGGCTGCTGGCGCACCAGAAGACGGTGCTCTCGACCGGGGCCCTGAGCCTTCGCTGGACGGAGAAGGTCTCCACCGCCCTCATCTGGTTAGGCCTGCTGGGGCTGCTGCTGGCGGCGTGGGAGCGCTCGGCGCTCATCGCGGGGATTGCACTGCTTGGCCCGCTCGCGGTCCTGATCATCAACCACGACCTGTTCGGCTTCTTCCTGCGCTCGCGCGGTCCGATCTTCGCCCTGCGCGTGATCCCGATGCACCTCCTGTACTACATTTTGAACGGGATCTCGTTCGTGGTCGGCCTCTTCCTGCACCAGATGGTGGGGCCGCCGCTTCCGAACCCCACCGTCCAGGCATACGCCGAGATCGGTGTCCAGCGCTGGCCCCCTGTTCCAACCAGGCATCGTAACAGCTCGTGGACACGAGACGCCGAGTAATAGTCAGGACTCGCGAGGAGCCCATGCCGATCAACAGCGGCGAGCGGAAGACACACCTGCAAGTCGTGGCCGCGCAGTCGGCGCGCACCACCGCGGAGGAGCGACTCCTTCCGGCGTTGGAGCTCGCCTTTGCGCCGCTGCACAAGGCAGCATTCGGTGTCGCGACCGGTGTCGCGGGGGCACTCGGGATGATGCTGGTCACCGTGTACGTGCTCGTGGTCCCGCGCGCGCAGGACTTTCCGCTCGAGCTCATGGCGACCTACTTCTCCGGCTATGAGGTGAGCTGGACGGGGGCGCTGATTGGCGGCGCGTGGGGCTTCCTCGTCGGATTCGTCTCCGGATGGTTTGTCGCCTTCTGCCGCAACATGGCGCTGGCGGTGACGGCGTTCTCGATCCGCACGCGCGCGGAGCTCGACCAGACGCGCGAGTTCCTGGACCACATCTAGGCTCTTCTCGTCCTCCCCAGCCCAATCCACTGTGCCGACAACGGCTACCACTCCGGAGCAGGACGTCCAGCGCTCGGTCATTGCCCTGAATGCGCGTGCGTGGGGGATCGCCTTCGGGCTCGTCCTTGGCGGCGGGTTGTTCTTCGCCACGCTCTTTCTCGTGGTGCGCGGCGGGCAGAACCCGGGACAGCACCTCAGCCTGCTCTCGGTGTTCTTCCCGGGCTACAGCGTCTCCTACGTCGGGTCGCTGATCGGTTTCGTGTACGCCTTCGTGCTGGGCTATGCGCTGGGGCGCGTCATTGGCCTGGTCTACAACCGGATTGCATTCCGCTGACCGCCCTCGCACGGCGCTACACTCGCGCCCGCCGCGACGTCATGCCTCAACCGGCGCGAACGCCACCCCAGCGTCATACCACCAGCTGCACGCCGTGACCGCGTCCCACGCGCAGCCCTCCGACGAGGGCGAGCGCGAGCGCGTAGGCAGCTCCTCCCGCGGGGACGGCGAGCCATGGCGATGACGTCGGCAGCACGCTGAGCACGGCGACCATTGCCAGCGACGCCACCACCGGTCGCCAGGCGCGCACCATGGGCGGCAGCGGGAAACCGAGCCGGCGAGCGAAGGTCACGGCGAGCACGCCGCGCACCCCCTCGGTGAGGACCGTGGCCAGCGCGGCCCCCATCATCCCCAGCGAGGGGACGAGCAGGATGTTGAGGACGACGCTCGCGGCGGCCGACACCCAAACAGTGTGCAGCAAGAGGTCCTCGCGCCGGCGCGCCATCAACGCGACAACCGAGACATCGCGCACGACGGAAACCACCATCGAGCCCAGGAGCACGGCGAGGACCGGTCCCGCCGAGGCGAACGGTGCGCCGAACATGGTGACCATCAGCGGCCGCGCCAGCGCCGAGCCGCCAGCCGCAATGGGGAGCGCCAGGGCGAAGACCTTCCCGTATGATGCGAGGTACAGCGCCCGCTCCCGCTCCGGCGCCGACGCCAGCCGCGTCAGCGAGGGGAGGAGGCTCATGGAGTACGTGACGCCAAGGTTGAGGATGAAGCTGATCGCCGTATAGGCCGCCGCGTACAGCCCCACCAGCTCGGCGTTGTGATACAGTCGGATGAAGAAGACGTCGACGTTGAACACCACCAGCCCCAGCACCGTGCTCCCCACCAGCGGCAACGCCCGTCGCAGGAGCCGGCGCACCTCCGAGCCTGCCCACCCCATCCCGAAGCGAAGGCCGACGGTGCGCAGGAGCCACGCGAAGCCGACGCATGCCAACGTGTCGCCCGCCAGCTGCGCCAGCGGCATCCGGTGCGCGTCGGCCACGCCATGCACCGTGAGCAGGACGATGACGAGCGCCAGCAGTTCGCCCGCCGCCCGAACGACGGCAACCGGGGCCGCGCGCTGGTACCCGATCAGCACCCAGCGCGTCCCGAGGGCGAGCGGAATGAGCGTCAGGCTGTAGAGCGCCACCATCCCGCCCTCGGGCGACGGAAGCACGGCCCATGCACCCATCCCAAACAACCCGATGCAGGCAATGGCGAGCGACAGCCGAAGCGTGAGGATCGACGGGACCGTGACGGGGAGTCGCTCCGGGTTGGCGGCGACTTCGTGCACGCCGAGGCCGAAGTCGATCCCGGCGTCGACGATGCGCGACAGGTACAGCACCGCCGCGGTCGCGAACGCCACCACGCCGAACCCCTCGGCCCCGAGCACACGTGTGGCGTATGCCGTCACCGCAAAGGCGAACAGGCGCGCCGCTGCCTCGCCTGCCCCCAGTGACAGGAACGACCGCGACACCGACTGGTGCGCGTCGTGCCCCTGGGGCGTTGGCGTCACGTCAGGCACGGTCGCTTCCGCGTGAGAGTGCGTGCCGGCTCACCGGCGCCTGGCGGGAAAGATCGAGTCGCTGAGCGCGCGCAGGCGCAACCGCGCCTCCGCCCACTCCGACCGTCTCGATAGGTCCTCATGCTGCCACGGGTCGCGTGCCCCGTCGTACAGTTCCTCGGCGTCGTTGCCGAAGTTGCGGATGTACTGCGCCGTGCCGGCCACCACGCCACCCAGGTTGCCCACCGAGACCGGGTATCGCTCGGGTTGCCGTTGCACCTCACGGACGCCGAGGAAGATGGAATCCTGCACCGTGGAGTCACGCCACACCGCCTGGAGCGAGCGACCGGGAAAGGTCGTCGCCGGGCGGAAGGGGAGGAGGTCCATGATGGTCGCCGGGATCGAGCGCGCCGAGACCGGCGATGGCACGCGCACCCCTTCGGGGACGCGCCCCGGAGCGAGCACGATCAGCGGGACGTGCACACTCGGTGCGTACAGCGAGTTGCCATGGTCCCAGAGCCTGTGCTCGAAGAACTCCTCGCCGTGGTCGGCGGTGATGACGACGATGGTCCGGCGCAGCTCCCCGCTCGATTCGAGTTCGCGAAGCAGCGCCCCCAGCTGGTCGTCGAGGTATGCGATCGCGCCGTCGTAGGCATCGATCGCGCCCTGGACCTGCGCCGGCGTCGGGTTCGGGACCTGTCCGTTCTCCTTGCGATAGCGCGTGTTGAGCGGGGTGCCCGGCGTCTGGAACTTCGCCGCCCATGCACCTGGCGGGAAGTACGGCCGGTGCGCGTCGTAGTAGTTGAGGAAGGCGAAGTATGGACGCGTGGTGTCGCGCGCGGCCCAGGCGCGAAAGGCGTGCGTGATGTCCGGGGCCGTGCGTCGCCCGAGGTTGTCGTGGTTCCCGATCACGCGCCGCAGGACCTCGATGCGCGCGAGGGCGCGCCACAGCGACGAACTGCGCAAGAGCTGCGAGGCATTGAGCGTGTAGTCCTCGAAGTGCCCGAACCCGCGATCGAGCCCGACCTCTGCCGACGTGTAGTCGGTGTTGGCCACGAATCCCCCCGTGCGATAGCCGGCGCGCGACAGCACTTCCGCCAGCGTCGCGTCGCGGGCATCCAGCGGGACCATCCAGTCGGTCGACAGTTCGTGCATCCAGCGACCGGTCATCATCGAGGCGTGGCTCGGCAGCGTCCAGGGCGCCGTGGAGTACGCCTGCTCGAAGACCACGCCGCGCTTGCCCCATGCCGCGAGTTGGGGTGTGGTCTCGCGCTCGTATCCGTACAGGCTCATCGAGATCGCGCGCACCGTGTCGAGGACGAGGAGCAGCACGTTAGGCGCCCCTTCCGGTGCCGTGTCGCCCACCGACCGTTGCTCGCGCCGCACGTCGCGCCAGACGAAGAGCGCGCCAGCGATCACCAGCAGCCCGCTCGTGGCAAGCGCTGCGCGTCGAATGCCGCGGCGCCCAGCGTTGCCGGGATGGCTCCAGCGGCGCGTCACCACCGTCGCGATGCCGGCGCTGAGGATCAGCGCCGCCAGGCGCTGGATCTGCGGAAAGGTGTACAGCGCCCCGAACGTGCCGAGAAAGGTGCACGACCACAGCGTCGCGGCCCAGGCGAGTTGCGGCTGACGGATGAGGCGGGAGAGCACCAGGATGCCGATCGCCACCGGGACGAACAATGCGACCGTGGCCAACGGCGCCGTCCATGGTGTGTGGTGCCCGATGAAGACGATGGGCTCGACCCACAGGCGACGCGCCTCGAGCGACAGGACGTCCAGCACCCCCGCCACGATCCCGCCAGCCACGGACAGCGACAACACGTCGATGGCATCGCCCCCTCCTCGCACCGGGCCCCCCCTCGCGCCGTCGGATGGAGTGGAGAACGCGATGTGGTCGATCGACGGGTCGGCAGGGGGCATCGCGGGGGCGCGTGGGGTCGGGGAGGAGGCCGTGGTGCAACTCGAACAACGGCATTGCCCTTCGCGAGGGCGCCCGGCAACGCTCGTGCTCACGTGCGTCGGCAGGCAAGTTAAGCGCCAAGCGATGCCGTACGACTACCTTCCACCTCCGCCCGAAGGCACGGCGCGCCCGACCCTCCGCCCCCCTCGTGAGCCTCACTCCATCGGAAGGACTCGATCGCACCGTGCGCCCCTCCGTCGTCGTCGCGTCGGCGGGGCCCCTCGAGCGCCTGTGGCGTGCCGTGGCCGCGCTCGAGCCAGAACTTTCCCGCACCGGCGCCCAGCTCGTGATCGCGCGCTCGGCCCCCGCGGACGAGGAGCGAGTGGTGCGTGAACGGTTGCCGCAGGCAACAGTCGTCTGGGCACAACCAGGGGCGGGGATTCCGCGGCTGCGCGGGCTTGGGCTCGCGGCGGCACTCGGCGATCCGGTCGCGATCACCGAGGACCACCTGGTGGCGGGTGAGCGCTGGCTCCAACAGCTATTCGCCCCACTGGGAAGCGGCGTCGACATCGTTGGCGGGGGAATGCAGAACCGGGCGGGGAGCGGCGCGGTGGCCTGGGCGGCCTACCTCTCCGACTACGGCTTCTACAGCTACGCGCGCCCCGCCATCGCGGCGGCCGTTCCCCTGCTCACCATGGCCAACCTGGCCTATCGCCGGCGCGACGTCCCGCGCATTGCCGTGTGGTGCAGTCAGGGAGCGTGGGAGAACGTGGTTCACGATCGCCTTGCCGCGGAGGGGCGAACGCTCGCCTTTGCCCCGGAGGCGCGCGTCATCCACGATCACGCCTACCGCTTCGCCGACTTCATTCGGAATCGCTACGACCACGGCTGGGACTACGCCCGGGCGCGCCTCACCGAGAACCCTCGGCGCTCGCGCCTCCCGCTGGTCGCCATGACCCCCTTTCTCCCCCTCCTCCTCCTCACCCGCATTGGCCGTGCGGCCGCCGGTGAGGATCGGGGGGCGTTTCTGCGGGCCCTCCCGCTCACCCTCGCCTTTCTCTACGCCTGGTCTGCAGGCGAGGCGATGGGGTACCTGGCGGGGCCCGTTCGCAGCGGCGAGGAGTTGGGGCGCGTCGTCGACGAGTGACTCCGGCCGCTTTCTGCCGTCAAGAAAGGGGACCCAAGGCACATGGATTGCACGGGTAGGCCAATCACGAGTTGCCGAGGCGAATCTCCCCCGTCGGCTCCTCCCCCCACTTCCCGAGACGCGGCATGAACCCGATTTCCCGACTGGCGAGACACGCGCGACTGACGAGCTACTCCTATCGCGATCTCCCGTCGCCGCCGTTCCTGGTCCTGTTCATCAACAGTATTTGCAACATGAAGTGCGAACACTGTTTCTACTGGACCAGCCTGAACAAGCGCGACGACATGTCGGCGGAGGAGATCTTCGCGCTGTCGGATTCGCTCGGCCACA